>JAEZMP010000017.1 GCA_023442215.1 Pseudomonadota bacterium | reverse complement strand
TCTGCTCGTGGCTGACGCGGGCCTCGTCGAACGCATAGCGCTCGGCGAGATCGGCCACGACCTCCATCTGCTCCGCGGTGGCGTCGCCGGGGATGCCGCCGATGGGCTTCAGCGAGATCGTCACCGACGCGTAGCCCGGCACCTTGTGCGGGTTCAGGTTCTGCAGCACGAAGTCGGCGAGCGCGCGGTCCTTCCGCTTGGCCTCTTCCACAACGGCGCTGATGGCGGGACGCTCGGCGAAGGTCGGCGGGGCGAAATAGGTCTCGATGCGGCGGATTTCCTCTGCCGGCACCGTCAGCACGCCGCCCTTCAGCTCTGCGAACTCGGCCTCGATCTGGCGCTGGATTTCCTCCGCGCCCGTCTCGTGCACCAGGATCTTGATGCGCGCCTTGTACTTGTTGTCGCGCCGGCCATGGCGGTTATAGACCCGCATCACGGCTTCCAGATAGGCGAGCAGGTCCGTCTCCGGCACGAAATGGTTGAGGCACTTGGCGACCATCGGCGTGCGGCCCTGGCCGCCACCGACCCACACCTCGTAGCCGAGATCGCCCGCCTCGTTGCGCACCACCTGCAGGCCGATGTCGTGGAAGCGGATGGCGGCGCGGTCCTTGAGCGAGCCGGACACCGCGATCTTGAACTTGCGCGGCAGGAACAGGAATTCCGGGTGGATCGACGACCACTGCCGGATCACTTCCGCGATCGGGCGCGGATCGGCGATCTCGTCGGCGGCCGCGCCCGAGAAGTGATCGGCGGTCACGTTGCGGATGCAGTTGCCCGAGGTCTGGATCGCGTGCATCTCCACCTCGGCGAGGAGGCGGAGGATGTCCGGAATGTCCTCCAGACGCGGCCAGTTGTACTGCAGGTTCTGCCGGGTGGTGAAGTGGCCGTAACCCTTGTCGTACTCGCGCGCGATCCGCGCGAGGCGGCGCAGCTGCCGGCTCGACAGCGTGCCGTAGGGCACGGCGATCCTGAGCATGTAGGCATGAAGCTGGAGATAGACGCCGTTCTGGAGCCGGAGCGGGCGGAACTCGTCCTCGGTCAGCTCGCCGGCGAGGCGGCGCTCCACCTGATCGGCGAACTGCGCGGTGCGGGCCTGAACGAAATCGCGGTCGAACTCGTCATAGCGATACATAACTCGGCCTCCTTCAGGCGGCGGCGCCGGCGCGCTGGGGCGCGGCGTTCTCCACGTCGGTGCGGGCGGTCGGGCCGAAGGCCCGGATGCGCTCGCGAAGTCGCGTCGGCACGGGGCCGTCGGCTTCGACCGTGACGTCGACGGCATAGGGATCGACCAGGAGCCGCTCGGCGACGCAGGCCTTGCCAAACTCCAGCGCCGCTTCCACGGCGGCGGGCTCGCGCAGCACGACCGCGTCGGCGACGGCCTCGGTCCAGACATTTCCGGCGCCGAGGAAGATCACCAGTCCGTCGGACAGGCGATTGGCGGTGACGATCTGCTGCAGATCGGCCTTCGGCTTCGCGGGGGCCATGGTCGTGTTTCCTCAGGCGGCGGCGACCGCGCGCGCTTGCGTCAGCGGCAGGGCGTGGGAGAGATCGGCGTGGGCGACGGCACGCCCGACGATGATGAGAACGGGGACTGAAGCCTCGCCCGCCGCGTCGTCGAGACCGGCAAGGCGGGCCATGTCTTCGAGGCTGCCGGCGAACACCGCTTCGTCCGCCCGGCTGGCGTTCGCGACGGCGGCGACCGGCGTGTCGGCGGCAAGCCCGGCGGCGATGAGGTGGGTGGCGACCCGGCCCGCCACGGAGCGGCCCATATAGACGGCAACCGTCGCGCCCGACAAGGCGAGCCCCGCCCAGCCCGGCAGCGTCTCGCCGTCGCGGTCGTGGCCGGTGGCGAACACCAGGCTCGACGCGACGCCGCGCAGCGTCAGCGGCAGGCGGATCGAGGCGGCCGCGGCGACCGCGGCCGTGATGCCCGGCACGACCTCGTGGGCGATGCCGGCCTCGGCGAGCGCGGTCATTTCCTCGCCCGCCCGGCCGAACACCAGCGGATCGCCCGCCTTGAGGCGCACGACGCGGCGGCCGGCGCGGCCGAGATCGACCAGAAGCGTGTTGATTGCGCTCTGGCTCATGGAATGGGCGCCCTTCGCCTTGCCGACGGAGATGCGCTCGGCATCGCGGCGACCCATGGCGACGACGGCCTCCGGAACCAGCCGGTCGTAGACGATGACATCGGCTTCCTGCAGCAGGCGCTGGGCGCGCAGCGTCAGGAGGTCCGCCGCGCCGGGGCCGGCTCCGACCAGCCAGACGAACCCGGCCTCCTCGCCGCGAACGCCGTTCAGAAGCCGCGCCGCCTCGCCGCGGGCCTCCTCGAGCCGGCCGGAGAACACCCGGTCCGCGACGGAGCCGGAGAAGAACCGGCCCCAGAAGCGCAGCCGCGGCTCGCCCGGCGGCAGCACGCGCGCGACGGTCGCGCGGAAGGAGTCGGCGAGCCGGGCGAGCGCGCCGGTCTCGGCCGGCAGCATCGCCTCGATGCGCGCGCGGATATGGCGGGCAAGCACCGGACCCGTGCCGGCGGAGGAAATCGCCACCGCCACCGGCGCCCGGTTGACGATCGCCGGCACGTAGAAATCGCACCATTCGGGCCGGTCGACGGCATTGACCGGAACGCCGGCCGCGCGCGCCGCCTCGACCACCGCGATATCGGCGGCCTCATCGTCCTCGGCTGCGGCGAAGGCGAGCGCGGCGCCCGCGAGGTCGGACGGCTGGAACGCGCGGCGCCGGATTTCCCCGCCGGCCCGCGTCACGACGGCAGCGAGTTCCTCGCTCGGATCCTCGGCGACGACGACGATGGACGCCTCCGTCTCCGTCAGCAGCCGCACCTTGGCGAGCGCCTCGGCGCCGCCGCCGACCACGACCACGGGCCGCCCGGAGACCTTGTGGAAGGCCGGGAACACACTGAGGCGATGCGGGGCACTCGACATGGAGGCGGCTCGTCGTGCGTGCGCGTGCGGTCGTCGGTCGAACCGTCCCGCGCGGGAAGGAACAGGATGTGAGGACGGAACCGGACGCGTGCGGCCCGCCGGAGCGCGCCAACCGCCGCCCGGGGTTGGACAGCGCCATCGCACCCGATCGGAGTGTTAGACAGATAGGAGAAAAGCCGGGAGATTGCGGGGCATGGCATTTCTCTGTGGCGCGGAACGGTAGAAAAGAATTCTTCAAAAGAACCTAATCGAGTCGTTGCGGCGGCAGATCGGGAGGTTATTGCCCCGGCGCGCGCAAGCTGATGCTCCCGGAAGCCGCGGAACCGGAACGTTTTCCCGCGGGCTCGGCGGCCAAGTCAGGCGAACAGGTCCGGATGGCGCAACCTGAGCGCGAATCCGAGCGCCATCGTCTTGGCGCAGCGGATCGCGCCGGAATCGAGTGCTTCGGAGAAGCGGGCGAGCGGCCACTCCAGCACCTCGATGTCCTCGTCCTCGCTGGCAAGACCGCCGCCGACACTGACGCGGTCCTCACTGGAATAGTCGGCGAGATAGAGTGCGACGGTCTCCGTCAGCGACCCCGGGGAGGCATAGACGTCGCCCACCCATTCGAGATCGCGCACCTCGATGCCGGCCTCCTCGCGCAGCTCGCGAAACGCGGTCTCGGCCGCTGTTTCCCCGGCATCGATCAGGCCCGCCGGAACTTCCACCAGCGTGCCGTCGCCCTCGCCTGCCAGCAGCACGGGAACGCGGAGCTGGCTGACGAGGATCACCCTCCCCGCCCGCCGGTCGAACGGCAGGATGGCGACGGCCTTGCCGTGATCGTGGATGTCGCGCTCCAGCACCTTGGTCGAGCCGTCCGGGCGCGTGATCTCCACGTCGACGACGTCGAGCTTGATGAAGCGGTCGACGAGCCGCCGCCGTCCGACGACGCGGGCGCGCGGCCGCGATGGCGTGGTGGGGTTCTGGCCTGTCGTCATGTCCGCTCCGGTTCATCCGCTGGCTCGGGCGCCTCGGCCTCTGGGTCGCACGGCCTCCCGCCGGCCGCAAGGGCCGCCGCGCCGCCGGCGGGCCGGAGGCAGCGGCATCGTGCCCCGGCCCCTCTCCGACGAACGACGCTGTGGAATAAGCGCTGCGGCCATGCGATGACACGGCAAACAAGCCGGCATCGCAACCTGCCGGCCGATTCCCCGATCTGGAACGTCATGATGGACATCGCCACCCTCGCCGCCGAGAGAAGGCCCGCCCTGGAAGCCGCGCAACGCAAGTTGGAGGAGGCCGGGGTCGAGTTCCTGCTCACCCACAATCCGGACATCGCCGGCAACCTGCGCACCAAGCTCGGCCCGCTGAAATTCGCCCCCGAGGGCGAGGCGCTGTGCGCGATCCTTTTGTCCACCGCCCACGCCGACGGCGAGCCGAACGGCGACACCGCCTTCAAGACCGATCTCGCCAGCGCCGATACCGGCTATGCCAACATCCAGGCGCTCGCCGATCCGGCCTCGATCCGCGTCCACGGCTGGAATCCGAAGGTCGCTTCGGTGATCTGCAACTCCTTCCTGCTCGACGGCTCGGAGAGCCCCGTCGACATGCGCGGCATCCTCGCCGCGCAGGAAGCGCGCGCCGCCGCGATGGGCTATTCGGTGAAGTGCGCGCTGGAGTTCGAGTTCGGCCTGTTCCATGCCGATGTCGACAAGATGAACGCCGGCCGCTACCGCGAACTGAAGCCGTGGGGCCACTCGCTCGTCAATTTCGACATCCTGCACTCCGGCGACTATCAGGCCTTCATGATGGAGCTGATGGCGCGGCTGTCGAGCCTCGGCATCGTGCTGCCGGCGGTGACCACGGAATACGGCTACGGCATGTACGAGGTGGCGCTGCCGCCGAAGTCGCCGCTGGAGGCGGCGGACGACGCCGCCCGGGTCAAGCTGCACATCCGCGAGTTCGCCGCCGAGCGCGGCCTCGTCGCCACGTTCATGGCCCGCTTCCAGCCGCCGGGCAAGGAAAGCGCCTGCGGCGCGCACCACCACATCAGCCTGTGGCGCGACGGCGCGAACATCTTCGCCGGCCCCCGCCGCGAGATTTCCGAAACCGCCGGCCATTTCCTCGCCGGCCTGCTCGGCAACATGCGCGAGAGCCACCTGTTCTTTCGCCCGACGGTCAATTCCTACCGCCGCATCGACCGCTCGGCGTGGTCGCCGGAGGATGTCTCCTGGGGCTACGAGAACCGCATGGCCGCCATCCGGGCGATCACCACGCCCTCGGCCGGCGCCGCCCGCTTCGAGCATCGCGTGCCCGGTTCCGACATCAACCCCTACCTGACGATGGCCGCGATCCTGGCCGC
The DNA here is from genome assembly GCA_023442215.1 of Pseudomonadota bacterium. Taxonomy (GTDB): domain Bacteria; phylum Pseudomonadota; class Alphaproteobacteria; order Rhizobiales; family Segnochrobactraceae; genus Pseudoxanthobacter. Next base: position 5,537 of record JAEZMP010000017.1, on the reverse strand, counting down.
CGGGCTCGACGGCATCGAGGCTGGAATCGCCCCGATCGCGCCGACGCCGGGCTCGCCCGATCCTGCCCTGCACGAGCGGCTGCCGCACTCGCTGCAGGCCTCCATCGATGCCTTCGCCGGGTCGGCCTTCATCGAGCGGGTGTTCGGCGCGGCGTTCCAGCGGCACTATGTTGCCAGCCGCGCCTTCGAGATCGAGGCGTTCGACAAGTGGCTCGCCAGCCACATCACCGATTTCGAGTGGCGGCGCTATTTCATCGGCACGTGACCGGTCGCATCGCCGGTCGCCCCATCCCGTTCACGCGGTGCAGGAACAATCGCCGTGAAGCCTTTGCTGATTCTGGAATGTGAAGTCGTCTCCGAGACCGCGCCGACCTTCTTCGCGTGCTGCGGCGAAGTCGGGCCGCTGATCGGCGCCTCCGCCGGCTTCGAGGCCGAAGGCACCGTGATCGTGCGCATCGGCAAGGGCGAGGCGCCCCCGCCGGTCGAGGAGATCGGCGGCCTCGTGATTTCCGGCTCGGCCTCGATGGTGGCCGATCCCGACCCGTGGATCGCGACGGCGGCCGAGTATTGCCGCCGGGCGATTGCGGCGGAGGTGCCGACCCTCGGCATCTGCTTCGGCCACCAGCTCATCGCCCATGCGCTCGGCGGCGTGGTGGCGCCGATCGACGGCGCACCGGAATACGGCACGGTGGAGATCGAGCGCACGGCGGGCGCCGCGTCGGACGCGCTGTTCAGCGGCCTGCCGGAACGCTTCCTCGCCCAGGCGGCGCACTTCCAGAGCGTGATCGTGCCGCCGGCCGGGTCGGAGGTGCTCGCCGTCAATCCCACCGGCATCCACGGCCTGCGGTTCGCGCCGACGGCGTGGGGCGTGCAGTTCCATCCCGAGTTCACCGCCGAGGGTTCGCGCCTCACGCTCGATCTCGTGCGCGACGATCTGGTCGCGTTCGGCGTCGATCCCGACGCGCAGCGGTCGGCCATCGAGCCGACCCCGGTCGCGGCCACGGTGCTTAGGCGGTTCGCCGCCATCGTGCGCGGCGAGACCGACGCGGCGCCGCGCCGGGCGGAGAAGACCGCCGCGGCGTGAGCCGGCCCGGCCCGCTCGACGGCGTGAGCCGTACCGGCCCGCTCGGCCGCGTCAAGGGATCGCGGCCTCGGGTCGCCGTTGCGGGATCAGAGCCGCAGCAGCCAGTCGTGCAGCCGGGTGGCGCCCTCTCGGATCTGCGCCTCGCTCCGCGCGAGGCAAAGCCGCAGGAAGCCCTCACCGCCCGGACCGAATGCGCCGCCCGGTGCGAGGCCGACGCCGGCCTCGTCGATCAGGCGGAACGCCAGCGCGCGGCTGTCGGTGAAGCCGTCGACTGACAGGAACAGGTAGAACGCGCCGTCCGGCTCGGCATAGCTGATGCGGTTCGCGCCGGCGAGGGCCTGGTTCATGATCGCCAGCGCCTGCCGCACCCGTTCGTTCTGGTAGGCGATGAAGCCGTCGCCGCGCTCGATGGCCGCCAGCGCCCCGCGCTGCAGGAAGCCCGGGATGCCGGACGTCGAATATTGCACGAAGTTCTCGATGGCCTGCGCGAACGCCGGCGGCGCCTCGATCCAGCCGAGCCGCCAGCCCGTCATCGCCCAGTTCTTCGAGAAGGTGTTGATCCAGAGGATGCGGTCGGCGTCATCCGCGATCTCGTGGAACGACGGCGCCATCTCGCCCTTGAACGAGAACCGTCCGTAGACCTCGTCGGCCAGGATCCACAGGCCGTGCTGGCGCGCGAGCGCCAGAACCGCCTTGAGCGTGTCGAGATCGGCCGTCCAGCCCGTGGGGTTGGCGGGGCTGTTGAGCGCGATCGCCCGCGTCTTCGGCCCGATGGCGGCAGCGAGGCGATCGATGTCGAGCACCCACCGCCGGTCGCGATAGTGGATCGGCACGGAAACCGGCACGGCGCGGTTGACGGTGACCGCCGCCGGAACGTTCGGCCACGTCGGAGACGGCACGATCACCTCGTCACCCGGCTCGGTGATGAGCTTCACCGCGATATCGAGCGCGTGCATGCCGCCCGTGGTGACGAAGAAGCGGTCCTCGGAGAACGGGCGGCCGAACATCCGCGCGTGATAGTCGGCGATGGCGCGGCGCAGTTCAGGCAGCCCGTGCTGGTAGGTGTAGAACGTCTCGCCCGCGGCCATGCCGCGGCTCGCGGCCTCGGTGATGAAGGACGGCGTCGGCAGCTCGCCCTCGCCCACCCAGAGCCGGACCAGCCCCTCCTTCGATCGCCCGTAGTTCATGATGTCCACGATGCCGCTGTTGGGGGTGCTGCGGGCGAGCGTGGAGAGTTCGGCGGCGAAGTCGGGAGCGGGGCGCGGTTCTGCGGTCATGGCTGGTCTCGACGATGCGGGTTCTGGCCGGCGGTTCAGCCGCGCGGCGCCCGGTAGATGTGATAGCGGTTGCGGCCGATTTCCGGCGGCACCGGCAGCTTGGAATAACCCGGCAGGTCCATCTCGAAGCTCGTCACCACCACGCCGCCCGGCGCCATCGCCGGCGGCACCAGCGGCGCCAGCCAGGCTCGCGTCGCCGCGTTGTGGATCTCGTCGCCCGAGCCGATGTCGTTGTGCATCAGCGCGGCCTTCGCCCCGACACGGGGGCCGCAAAAAGCCAGCGTCTCGCGGATTTCGCCGAGGATGAAGTGGTGCGCGTCCGGCAGCAGATCGATCGGCGCGACGATCACGTTGTCGAACGCGAAGATCTCCCGCTCCGGCGCGAGCGAGCGCATGTGATCGTAGGTGCGCGCGACGCCGAGGCCGAGTTCCAGGATCGGCCCGGGCACGTCCGCGATCAGCCCGACCGCGTGCTCGATCAGGATTTTCTGCGCAGTCAGCCGCCGGATGAAGCTGTCGAGACGGCTCATCTCCCGTCGCCTCAGCGCTTGCGCAGGATGCTGTAGCGGCTGGCCTCGAGGCCCGGAGGCATCGGCAGGGTCTCGAAGTCGGGCATGTCGAGCTTCACGCCGGTCGCGACATAGCCGCCCGAGGCGGTCCGGGCGTGGATCAGCGGCGCCAGCCAGTCCGACCGGGCCAGATCCGAGGTCGGATCGCCGGTGCCGAGATCGCAGTGGATGAAGGCCGCCGGGCTGCCGACGCGCGGGGCGCAATAGGCCAGCGTCTCGCGGATATCGCCGACGATCATGTGCTCGCCGTCGGGAATCGACGCGGGATGCGCGGAAACGGCGCGGTCGAACACGAAGATCTCGCGTCCGGGCAGAATCTCGCGCAGATGGTCGAACGTGCGGCCGTTGCCGAGCCCGAGTTCGAGCACCGGCCCGGGCACGTCCGCGATGCGCTCGGCGACATATTCGAGAAGCGCCTTCTGGGCATGAAGGCGGGCGATGAAGGCATCGAGGCGGCTCATGGGCACTCGCGGCAGGTCTGTCGGTGAGGGATCGTACGTCGACGCCGAAACGTCGGCCGACGTGAAACGAAGCGGCGCAACCGGCGGCTGGTACCGCCTTGAGCGTGTGAAGCCGGACAATAGGGGGGCGTCCGCCGTTCGTCAAAGCCGCCGCCACCCCGCGACCGTCCCGCGACACCGCGCGCCGCGTCGGACGACGGCCCGTGCCACGTTGTCGCTGAGGGGAGAAAACCGGTATCCGGCGGGGATCGGCGGCGCGCTTTCCTGTGGGCCGCCGCTTAGCATGTCATGAAACCGCAGCGGTCATCTGCGATGGCACGCTGGGGTTTGGCTTGGGGAAGCGGAATGACGGCACTTTCGACGGCAGATCAATCGCCGGGACTCCTGGAAGCCCGCACCCTTCAGGAATATCTGGACGAAACCCCGGTGTGGTCGAACGGCACCCGGCTGTCGATGACGCCGATGACGCGGATGCAGTGGCGCATCTGGTGGCTCGCCGCGGCGGGCAAGTTCTTCGAGGGCGCGGTCGTCTTCATGACCGGCGTGGCGATGCCGCTGATCTCGCTCGCCTTCAACATGAGCGCGCTCCAGCACGGCCTCGTCGGCGCCGCGACGCTGGCCGGCATTCTCGTCGGCGCGCTGGTGTTCGGCCGGCTTTGCGACCATTTCGGCCGCAAGTCGGTGTTCGTGCTGGAAATGGCGATGTTCGTCGTCTGCCTCGCGCTGCTGGTGACGTCGTCCAGCTTCACGCTGCTGGTCGTGTGGCTGTTCGGAATCGGCATCGCGCTCGGCTGCGACTATCCGACCGCCCACATCATCATTTCCGAAACCATCCCGAGCCGCGTTCGCGGGCGGATGGTGCTGTCCGCGTTCGGCTTCCAGGCCGTCGGCGCGCTGGCGGGAACGATCATCGGCTACGGCGTGCTGGTGACGGCGCCCGGCCCCGACGCCTGGCGTCTGATGTTCGCCTGCGTCATCCCACCGGCGCTCATCGTCGTCATCGCGCGCCTGTTCGTCACCGAAAGCCCGCAATGGCTGATGGCGCGCGGCCGCGTGGAAGAAGCCGAGACCCATGCCGGCCGGTTGCTGCACCGCGTGCCGGCCTATCCCGGCCGGGTCAAGCTCCGCCGTCCCGAACGGGCGGTTTCCCACGAGGTGCGGCACAGCCCGGCCGATCTCTTCAAGCCGCGGAACCTGCGGGCGACCATCCTCGCCTCGGTGCCGTGGTTCCTGCAGGATCTCGGCACCTACGGCATCGGCATCTTCACGCCGACCGTGCTCGCCGTTCTGCTCGGCAATCAGGCCTCCCCGCATGCCCACACCATCGGGCAGGTGATCCAGGCCGCGATCCCGGCCACGCGCGCCTCTGCGCTGATCGACGTCATGCTGCTCGTCGGCATCCTCGGCGCGGTGGTGCTTGCGGACAAGGTCGGCCGAATCCCGCTTCAGGTCGTGGGCTTCATCGGCTGTGCCGCCGGGCTCGGCATCGCGGCGCTCTCCAACGACTACAGCGGCAGCATCCAGATCGCGCTGATCTTCGCGGGGTTCATGCTGTTCAATTTCATGACGAACATCGGTCCGAACGCGCAGACCTACCTGATCGCCGGCGAGGTCTTTCCGACCCACATACGTGGCCTCGGGGCGGGTTTCGCCGCCGGCTTCGGCAAGATCGGCGCCGTGCTGACGGCTTTCCTGTTTCCGATCCTGCTCGCCGACATCGGCACCAACGCCCTGCTGGCCGGTCTCGTCGTCACCTCGCTGATCGGCGCCGTCGTGACCTGGCTTTTCCGGATCGAGACCAAGGGCGTGAACCTCGAGGACATCGGCCACTGAGCCGCCGGCTTGCCGGCACCCGGTCGCGACTCCAGAGGCCGCCCTGCCCGGCCGTCCTCGCGGGCGGCCATCGGAAGGCTGCAAGCGCGGCCGCACACCGTTCGCATGAGGATGAACCTTGGAGCGCGTCCCGATCGGATGGGCTCTAGCCATTGAATCTGGAGCGATTTCTGGTCGATCTGATGATTCCATCAGATCGGAAAGCGCTCTAAACGCAAAAAAGGCCGGGCAAGCCCGACCTTCTCTCCGGTCCCTCGATGATTGCTGCCAGTACATCCGTGGTCAGCGATCAGAAGGACCTGATCTGTTTGCG
>JAEZMP010000661.1 GCA_023442215.1 Pseudomonadota bacterium | reverse complement strand
GAAGTGCCGTGTCTCGTCCGTCATGGGCACCTGCATCATCACGACGTCGGAGATGCGCAGGAGTTCGGCCTTGTCGACCTGCCGGGCGCCATGTGTTTCGGCAATGCCGGGCGCAAGATAGGGGTCGCACACCACGATCCGCACGCCGAAGCTTGCGGCGCGCGCGGCGATCGCCTGCCCGATCTTGCCGAACGAGACGATGCCGACCGTCTGTCCCCGCAGGCGATGCAGCGGCGCGGCGGATTGCCAGCGCCAGATGCCGCGATGGGTGGCGCGGTCATATGGAAACAGTCCCCGCGCCAGGGCGAGCCAGAGGCTGATGGCGTGATCGGCGACTTCCTCGGTGCAATAGTCCCGCACGTTGGTGACGAGAATGCCCTTCTCGGCCGCGGCGGCGACATCGACGATATCGACGCCGACGCCGTAGCGCGCGATCACCTTGCAGTTCTCCATGGCATTTATGGTGCGCGCGCCGACGCGGGCATACTGGTTCATGATCGCGGCGCAGTCGCGTGCCGCCTCGATCAGATCGTCCTCCGACTTGGCCTGGAGGGCGATGATCTCGGCCCCGACGGGTTCGAGGATGGACCGCTCGATATCGACGTCGCCGTAGTCATAGTCGGTAATGACGACTTTCGGTCTTGCTGTCATGGCTGCACCCGCTCACACATAGGCGCCAGCCGAATAGGTCAGCTCATACGAGTGGCTGTATAGCTCGAAGACGTTTCCGAACGGGTCTTCGACATAGACCATGCGGTAGGGCTTCTGACCGGGATAGTAGTGACGAACCTGCTGCATCCTCTGACGTCCGCCCATGCTCTCGATCAGCTTGACGCGCTCTTCCAGCTTTTCGTCCTGTAGGCAGAAGTGAAACAGGCCCTTGCGCCAATATTCGAACGGGCGCTCCTCCTGAACGGTCGTGGGAAATTCGAACAGCTCGATCCCGATCCCGTCGCCGGTGGCGAGGTGGGCGATGCGGAAGCTGCCCCAGCCTTCGCCGAAGACGTCATCGCACATCTGGCCGATGGCGCTCTCGTCGTGGTGCACGGTGGTTGGCGGCATGATCACGTAGAAATCGAAGCACTTCGAGTAGAACTCGACGGCGCGTTCGATATCCGGGACCGTAATGCCGATATGGCTGAAAGTGACGGCGGCCATGGAAGGCTCCCTTTCTGGCGTCAGAGAATGCTGCGGATGATGCCGCCTTCGATGCGGTAGGCCGCACCGTTCGAGGCGGGCGAGGAGGCGACGAACGCGATCATGCGGGCGACCTCTTCGGCCTTCACGAAGCGCTGGATCAGCGAGGTCGGCTCGTCGTTGCGGAAGTAATTTTCGATGATGCCGTCGACGGGCTGGCCCTTGGCGGTGGCGAGACCCTCGAAGTAGGCGGCGACGCCCTCGGTCCAGGTCGGCCCGGGCAGCACGGCGTTGACCGTGACGGCGGTGCCTTTGGTCAGTTCGGCCATGCCGCGGGTCAGCCCGATCATCGCCGTCTTGGTGACGGAGTAGTGGACCATCTGCGGCAGCGGCTTCACCCCGGCCTCGGAGGCGAGGTTGACGATCGCACCCGCGCCGCGCGTCAGCATCTCGGGCAGGAGCGCCCGGCTCATGCGCACCGCGGTCATTACGTTGATGTTGAAATAGTGGAACCAGTCCTCGTCGGTGAGCGCGGCGAAGTCCTTGACCGAGAAGATGCCGACATTGTTGACGAGGATGTCGACCGGGCCGTCCTTGGCCGCGAAGGCGATGAGCGCATCGGCGCCCTCCGCGGTGCCGAGATCGGCATGCAGCCCGGAAACCTGGCCCAGTGGTGCAAGCTGCTCGCAGGCGGCCGCGACCTCGGCCTCGGTCAGTCCGTGCAGAACGACCTCGGCGCCTTCGGCCAGAAAGGCCTGCGCCGTCGCCCGCCCGATGCCGGAAGCCGATCCCGTGACGAGGACGCGCTTTCCGCTCAGTTTCAGATCCATGTGCATCTCCTGTCCGATCAGCCGGCGAAGGGCCGGTCCGCCAGCCCGGTATGGCCGGGACGGGCCGCGAAGAGCCCTCCCGCCAGCGGGGTCGCGGCGCGTTCCGCCGCATCGGCGCCCAGTTGCGAGGTGGTGATGTAAAGTGTCGCCAGATCGTCGCCGCCGAAGGCGCAGCAGGTGGCCCGGCGCACGGGAAGGTCGATCCGGTGGGTCGCACGCCCCTGTGCATCGAAGCGCATCACGGCTGCGCCCTCCCAGACGGCATTCCAGAGACCGCCCTCGGCATCGACGCACGATCCATCGGGAATGCCGGGCATCTCGACGAGGACGCGACGCACCGCCAGATTGTTGTAGGCGATGGCCTCGATCCGGCGCCGGGGCGAATCGGCGAAGAACATCGTCGCTCCATCGGGCGAGAAGCATATGGAGTTGGCGCAGGAGACCCCGCCGAACAGCACCTCCACCGACCGATCGGCATTGACGCGGATGACGGAGGAATCGAATGCACCGGTTCCCTCGTTCATCCCGCCGACGACGAAGCGGCCATCGCGGTCGGTGCGGCCGTCGTTCAGCCGGGTGTGCGGGTTGCCCGGCTCGAAGGCGTGGATCCGGCTCTCGCACCGGAAATCGGCCGACCAGAGTTCCACGGCATCGGCGAACGCCATGATCCAGCCGCCGCCTGCGCGCGGTGCGAAGGCGCAGAGCCGGCCGGGCAGTGCAATGCGCCCGGAAAGCCCGTCATCGGGCCGGAACCACCACAGGCCCTGCCCGTGGATATCGGTCCACCACATGCGGCGGTCCGCCGGGTTCCACAGAATGCCTTCCCCGTGGCGGTTGGCGCAGTCCAGCACCGGCACCGCCTGCAGCGCGATGACCTCCCTCATGCTGCAACCTGTTCGGAGCGCGCGCGCGGACCCAGCATCTTCCGCATGGCGGTGTCGGCCACGAGGTAGGTGGCGCTGGCGGTGTTGCCGCTGATCGGGCCTGGCATGACGGAGGCATCGACGATCCTCAGCCCGTCGATCCCCCGCAGGCGAAGGTCGGTGTCGACGACGGCCATCGGATCGTCGGCCCGCCCCATCCGGCAGGTGCCCATCGGGTGATAGACGGTCTTGGCGAACGCACCGATATGCCGGATCAGTGCCTCGCGGCCAGTGACGTCCGCGCCCGGCAGGGCCTCGGCACGCAGCATCGAGGCGAGCGGCTCCTGACGCAGGATCTCCCGCACGAGGTGGAGGCCGCGCAGCATGGTCTCCATATCCTCGGGGTCCTTGAGGAAGCAGGTGAAGATCCGCGGCGTGGCCGCAGGATCGGCCGATCGAAGTTCGATCCGACCGCGAGATTTCGGGCGCAGCAGGCACGCGTTGAGCGTGATGCCGTAGCCCTTCGGCGGGTTCGGCGTGTCCTTGTCGAGATAGATGCCCGGCACCGCGAAGAGCTGGAGATCCGGCTCCGCCGCCGTGCCGTCGGACCGGATGAAGCCGCCGGCCTCCACCCCGTTCGAAGAGGCCGGGCCATCCCTGAAGAGGAGATAGCGCAGGCCCGCAAGCCAGCTCCGCCAGCCGCTGTCGGTCTTGTAGTAGCCGAGCGGCTCCCGGGTGAACGCGGCGACCGGCGCCTCGACGTGATCCATGAAGTTGGCACCGACGCCCGGCAGGTCGTGCAGGACCGGAATGCCGTTGTCGCGCAGGTGATCGGCGGGCCCGATTCCGGACAGCATCAGCAGCTTCGGCGATGCGATCGCCCCCGCCGAGAGGATGATATCGCCCTGCGATCGCACCTCGTGCAGTTGGCCGTCGCTCATGTAGACGACACCGACGGCCCGGCCCTTGTCGACCAGGATGCGTTGCACTTCGACCCCGGTGCGCAACGTCAGGCGCGGGTCGGCGTCGAGCGGGCGCAGGAAGGCGTCCACGGCGCTCCATCGGCGGGCGTCACGGGTATTGAGCTGGTAGAAGCCCACGCCCGCCTGCCTTTCGCCGTTGAAATCGGCATTGAAGGCATGGCCCGCACCCTGTGCCGCCGCCACGAAGGCGCGGCTCAGAACGTCGGTATAACGGGGGTTGGAGACGTGCAGCGGCCCGGCCACGCCATGGTAGGGCGCCCCCAGAACCTCGTTCGCCTCCAGCGCGGCATAGGTGCGCCAGGCGGCCTCCGCCCCCCAAGCCGCATCGCCCGTCATCTCCTCCCAAAGGTCGAAGTCGCCGCGATTGCCGCGGACGTGGACCATGGCGTTGACCGAACTGCCACCACCCAGAACCTTGCCGTTCTGAAGGCGCGGCGCGCGGCCAGCGAGCTGCGGTTCAGGTTCGCCGACATAGGGCCAGTAGAAGCGATTGGTGACGTAATATTTGAGGAAGCCGGCCGGGATGCGGAACAGAACGCCCTTGTCCCTGGGCCCGGCCTCCAGCAGCAGGACGCGCGCGCCCGTTTCCGCCACCAGCCGGCTGGCCGCGAGGCTGCCGCCCGGACCGCTGCCGATGACGATGTGATCGAATTGCTCGTATCCCATGTCAGCCCCTGTTCCGCGATGAGAGATTGGCGATGATCGCCGCCACGGCGATGACGAGCCCCTGCAAGATGAGCTTGCTGGGCTCGGCGAAGCGCAGAGCCGTCATGAGGTTGATCAGGAACATCAGCGCATAGGCCGCGGCGACCGCGCCGACGATCGACCGCCGTCCGCCGCCGAAGGTGACGCCGCCCAGGATCGCCCCCGCGATCGAGACCATCACCACGTCGAAGCCGAGGCGGACGCTGCCCATTCCGATGTAGCCCGCCTGCAGCAAACCGCCGATCGCGGCGAGGAAGCCGGCGAGCACATGCGAGACGAAGTAGGCTCGCGCCACCGGCAGACCTGAAATCAGCGCGGCCGTCGGGTTGGCGCCGATGGCCCGAACCATGCGGCCATAGACCAGCCCACGAAGGCAAAGCGCCAGGACGACCATGGCGGCCAACCAGACCACGACTGCCACGGGCACGCCGGCAACCCGATCGCGCCCGAGCCAGACCACGGCCGCATGAGCCGAACCCGGCGGGTTGCCGCTGGAGAGGTAGAGCACCAGCCCGGTCAGGATCGTGCCCATGGCCAGCGTCACCACCACGGAGGACGCGCGCCGGACCGCGATGAAGTAGCCGTTCACGGCGCCGATCAGCATTCCGGCCAGCAGCGGCGCCGCGACCACCGCCGCCGCGTCCATCTGCGACAGAAGCGAACTGGTCGTCAGATAGTTCGTCAGGAGGAAGATGCCGCCGAGCGAGAGGTCGATGCTGTTGCCGCGCATCAGCAGGAGCTGGGCGCAGATGGCGAAGCCGACCGGGGCCGCCTGCCGCAGGATCACCCATTGAAAGTGGGATGAAAGTAGCGTCGGCACCAATGCCAGCGACACCGCGATCAGGCCGGCGACCAGCCAGATGGATGGCGGGCAGATCTGCAGCAGACCGACGAGGCGAACCTGCCGCGGCGCGGAAGGGGCCGTTTCTGTCATGGCCATCATCGTCTCCCTCACAGGCCGAACTGGCGGCGTCGGGTGAAGCTGATCGCGATCAGCAGAAGCACGCCGTTGAGGATGGATTGCAGGAAGGGCGAGACGTTCATCAGGTTCATGCCATTGGCCAGCATGGCCAGAAGCAGGCTGCCCATCAGAGTGCCGAGGACGCCGCCGATCCCGCCCGTCATCTGCGTGCCGCCGAGCGCCACCGCCGCCAGCGAACTGACGGTCAAAGGCAACCCCACCGTCGCATCGCCCGACGAAATGCGACCCGCCAGCAGCAGCCCGCCGGCCGCCGCGAAGATGGCGCAGATCGCATAGGCCGCGACCACCCGCCGCTGGACGGGAATGCCGTTCAGCCGCGCGTTCGCAGTCGATCCGCCCAGAGAAAGGATGTGCAGGCCGAGACGCGTCCGCGACAGGAGCCACCAGGCCACGAAAAGCCCGGCAGCACCCCAGCAGACCGCCAGCGGCACGCCCATGAACCGCTCGTTGGCACTGGCGATCAGGAAGCCCGGAACATTGCCGCCGGGCGTGGGACGCAGGGTGAGAGCAAGCCCCGTGACGACAGACCCCGTCGACAGCGTGGCGACGATCGGGTGAAGCCGGAAAGGCCCGACCAGAATGCCGTTCACCGTGCCGACCGCCGCCCCGGCCGCCAGCGCCAGCGGCACGGCGAGTTCAGGCGGCAGGGAGCTCGCAACGATGGCCGTCGCAAGGCCCACCACCGCGCCGACCGAAACATCGAGGCCGCCGGCGAGGATCACCACCGTCTGCCCAAGCGCGACCAGCAGCAGGGGCGCCACCTGGATCAGCAGGTTCGACAGGTTGGCGACGCTGGTGAAACGGTCGCTGAGCGCCGACAGAAACAGCGTAACGATGACGAGCAGCAGGAGCGCCAGACCCTGGGCACCGCGACGTGAGCGGGCCTGCCCCCGAAGCGCACCCTTCACAGCCGAAAGGACAGCCATCACGAAGCCCTCCTCTGCGGCTCACGGGGTCCGTCGGCGATTGCGGCGTGAAGAATGCTTTCCTCGGTCGCCCCATCGGCGGAGAACCCAGCGACGATCTGGCCGCCGCGAACCACCAGGATGCGGTCGCAGAGTCCGATCAGTTCGTTCATCTCGCGCGACATCAGAAGGATCGCGCCGCCGTCCTGGGCCACGAATTCCCGCAGGATCGCGTAGATCTCGGCTTTGGCCCCGACGTCGACACCGCGGGTCGGCTCTTCGATGAGAAGGACGCGGGCGCCCGATATCAGCCAGCGGCCCAGCATCACCTTCTGCTGGTTGCCGCCCGACAGAGTTCCCACCGGCTGCGCGGCCGAGGTGGCCTTGACGCGCAGCATCCGCATCATCCCGGCCACGCGGGTGCCGTGGCTGGCAGCCACCGCACCCAGTCCGCGCTTCTGATGCAGGCCAAGCGCCATGTTCTCGTCGATGGGAAGCGTGAGGTAGAGCCCCTCCTTCTTGCGATCCTCGGGCATGAAGACGATGTTGTCGGCGACCTGGGCGGCCACGCCGCGCGCGGGATCGTGGCGGCGGATACCGCCATCGGCCGCAAAGGTCTCGATCGTCCCGCCCGCGCAGGGTTCGGCACCGGCAAGAGCCCGCAGGATTTCGCGCTGGCCCTGCCCCTCCAGACCCGCCAGACCGACGATTTCGCCCTTGTGCACCGTCAGCGAGACGGGTGAGGCTCCCTCGCGCAGGCGCAGGTCCGTCACCCGGAGCGCGGCCTGCGTGGTGGCCGTTCCGGCCCCCGGGAAGTAATCCTCGAGGCTGCGTCCCACCATCATCGAGACGAGGCCGTCGCGATCGAGACCGGCGACCGGCCGGGTATCGACCAGCCGGCCATCCTTCAGCACCGTGACCGTGTCGCAGAGGTCGAAAATCTCGTCGAGCCGGTGCGAGATGTAGAAGATCAGGCGACCGGCCGCCTGCAAGTCGCGGATGAGGCGCTTAAGCTTCACGACGTCTTCCGCGCCGAGGGCGGCCGTCGGCTCATCGAAGATGAAGACATCGGCATTGGCTGAAACGCCGCGGGCGATTTCAACCATCTGCTGTTCGGCGACCGTCAGCGACGCGATGAAGCGGCGCGGGTCGAGGTTGAGCCCCACTTCGTCGAGCACGCGCCGCGCTTCGCGCAGCATCCGGGCCCGGTCGAGCGCCCCGCACCAGGTGGCGGGCTCGTGCCCCAGGAACAGGCTCTCGGCGATCGTGAGGTTCTCGATCAGCGAGAGCTCCTGGAACACGGTGGAGACACCGCCCCGCAGCGCCTCCAGGGGCGACGCGAACGCCACCTCGACGCCGCGCAGCCGGATGCTGCCGGCATCCGGGCGCACCACGCCGCCGATGATCTTCATCAGCGTGGACTTGCCCGCGCCATTCTCTCCGGTCACGGCATGGACAGAGCCGGCGCTGCCCCGCAGCGTGACATCCCCGAGGCACATCACCCCGGCATAGGCCTTGGTCAGGCCTCTCGCCTCAAGCAGATTCATCGTCCCCTCCCCGGTCGGCATCCGCGCAGGCGGCGCGAACCGCCTGCGCCGGCGCTTCACTTCTTGAATATTTCCTGCAGCTTCGCCTCGGGGAGGCTGGTGGGGAACCAGAGGTTGTCGTTCAGGTCGGGACGATAGAAGCTGTCCCTGCGATCCTGCAGGATCGGGTCGGGGCGCCCGACATAGCGGTGATAGAGGGGTTTACCCTCCAGCAGCGCGACCGCCGCCCGCACCGCTGCCGCGCCCTGCTCGGGCGGGAAGACGGCCGCCATCGACGTCGCATTCGCGGCTTTCCAGACGCCGAAGAAGCCGTTGTTGCCCTCACCCGAGATCGGCGGGATCGGCAGGCCAAGCTCCTGGAACACCTCGATGCAGGCATGGCTCATCGCCGCGCCGGACGACCAGATGCCATCGGGGTTCGGATCGCTGAGGGCCAGGGCTTCGCAGACCTGCTTGCCCTTGTCGTAGGACCAGTCGCCGTGCTGTTCGGACGAGATGACGATATCGGTGCCCTTGAGCGCCTCGATCAGTCCGTCATAGCGAAGCTGATCCTCCGAAACGCCGGCCTGGCCGCGCAGCACCCAGATCCGCCCCTTGCCGTTCAGTTTCTGGACGATGAAATCGCCCATCACC
>JAEZMP010000652.1 GCA_023442215.1 Pseudomonadota bacterium | reverse complement strand
CCTGCTCTCCACCGTGCCGGCGCGGAACGCCGGCGGCCGTTTCGAGTTCGAGGACACCGTGCAGCTCCGTCCCGACGAAGGGCTGGTCGCCGTCCTCTCCGCCTGAGCCACCTCTTCCCGCCGCCTGCCGTGGGCGGGATCGCGTTGCCTGCCGTATCGCGTTGCCTGCCGTCATGCAGCCCCTCCCCGTGGCGTCTGGCGCCTCGGGACGGCCGCGCCGTGCCGTCCTGTCGAACGACAGATGAGCAAACGACAAACTGAGCGAACGACAAACATATGCACGCCGGCCCGACTCGATCGGTGAGCGGGCGGAAACCGGCCTTTCAGGGAGGGGAACGGGATGAACGGCATCGCGAGACGGCTGCCGGTCGGGGCGGAGATCGTGGAGGGCGGCGTTTCCTTCCGCGTCTGGGCGCCGGGCCGGCACACGGTCGAGGTCGTCGTCGAAGAGGCGGAGGAGGACCAGTCCCCTCCACCGTCCGCGCCGGGCGGCGGAGCTGGCGAGGCGGCGGGCGGGCACCGCAGGTCCAGCGGGGCGAGCTTTGCCCTCGAAGCCGAGGACGACGGCTATTTCTCCGCCGTGGTCCCGGCGGCGGCCGGCGCGCGCTACCGCTTCAGGCTGGACGGCGCGGCCGATCTCCTGCCCGATCCGGCATCGCGCCACCAGCCGGACGGCCCGCACGGAGCGTCCGTCGTGGTCGACCCGGAAGCATTCCGGTGGACGGACGCGGACTGGCGCGGCGTCGGCATCGCCGGGCAGGTTGTCTACGAGATGCACGTCGGCACCTTCACCCCCGAGGGCACCTGGGCCGCCGCCGCCGGCAAGCTGGCGCTCCTGAAGGACATCGGCATCACCGTCATCGAGATGATGCCGGTCAACGAGTTCCCGGGCCGGTTCGGATGGGGCTATGACGGCGTCAACCTGTTCGCGCCCACCCGGCTCTATGGCACGCCGGACGACCTGCGCGCGTTCATCGACGCCGCACACCGCGAGGGCATCGCGGTCATTCTCGACGTCGTCTACAATCATTTCGGCCCGGACGGCAATTATCTCGGGCACTATACGCAGAACTACTTCACCGACCGCTACGACAACGAATGGGGCGCCGCCATCAATTTCGATGGTCCCGGCAGCGGAGGCGTGCGCGACTTCTTCCTCGCCAACGTCGCCATGTGGATCGAGGACTATCGTTTCGACGGCCTGCGGCTCGACGCCACCCAGAGCCTGCACGACCGCTCGCCGGAGCACATCGTCGCCGCCATCGCCCGCACCGCCCGCGCGGCGGCCGGGCCGCGCGCGGTCATCGTCGTCGGCGAGAACGAACCGCAGGACGCCCGCCTGATACGCTCGCCCGATGCCGACGGCTATGGCCTCGACGCGCTCTGGAACGACGACTTTCACCATTCCGCGATGGTCGCGCTCACCGGCCGGAAGGAAGCCTATTATCAGGACTATGACGGCAGCCCGCAGGAGTTCGTCTCCGCGGCGAAGCACGGCTTCCTGTTCCAGGGGCAGATCTATTCGCAGCAGGAAAAGCGGCGCGGTACCCACGCGCTCGACATCGCCCCGTCCGCATTCGTGACCTTCGTCCAGAACCACGACCAGGTCGCGAACTCGGCCTGGGGCTATCGCTTCGACCGCACCGCGAGCCCCGGCCGCGCCCGTGCCGTCACCGCGCTGCTCCTCACCCTGCCCGGCACGCCGATGCTGTTCCAGGGCCAGGAATTCTGGGCCTCGGCACCGTTCCTCTATTTCGCCGACCATGAGCCCGAACTGGCGGCGATGGTTGAAAAGGGCCGCGGCGAGTTCATGCGCCAGTTCCCGAGCCTTGCCGCCATCGACGGCAGCCCGCTGACCGCGCGGCCCCACGACCCCGCCTCGTTCGAGGCCTCGAAACTCGACTGGTCCGAGTTCGACCGCAACGCGGCAGTCGTGGCGCTTCACCGCGACCTCATCGCCCTGAGAAGGACCGACCCCGTCTTTTCCGCCCAGACGGCCGGCGCGCTCGACGGCGCCGTGCTCGGCCCCGAAGCCTTCGTTCTGCGCTTCTTCGGCCCGGACGGCGACGACCGGCTCGTGATCGTCAATCTCGGCGCCGACATCCGGCGGCCAAGCTTTCCCGTCCCCCTGATGGCCCCGCCCGCCGGGCGGCGCTGGACGACGATCTGGTCGAGCGAGGATCTCGGCTATGGCGGCGGCGGAACGCCGCCGGTCGAGACCGAGACCGGCTGGCACCTTCCGGGCCACGCGACCGTGGTCCTCGCCGGCCGGTAGGCGATAGGCAAAAAGCCCGGGCGCCTCGACATGGCGGCGGCGGGTTGTCAGGCAGGTCTCCATTTACGAGATCAAATCCGGCCCCGGGACCGGTACGCCGAAACGCCGGCCCAGATCGCCCGCCCCCTTGGCGTGCCGCTCGACGCTCTGGTGGAGCGAGATCGGGCCGCCCTCAACCCGCCGTGCAAGCTGCCCCGCACCGACATCCCGGTGGATAAGCACCAAAGCCGCGCGCGCAAGCGTCCGGCAGCAACCTGCCCGCTTTCCGCGCAGACCGGCCCGCGTCACAATCGGACGTGACGCAAGGGACCGCGCAGAAAGGACGCCCGCGCCATGAATCGCCGCTTCGATCTCAAGGGCTGGGCGCCGATCATTGCCGCAGCCGTGTTCGGCTTCGTGCTCGGCACAACAGGCGTCTCGGTGCTCTGGCCAAGTATGTGGGAGGGAGCAAGGCTCAGCGATACCCTCGGCCTCTGGGGCGGTATTCTCGGCGGCTTCATGACGCTGATCGCTGCGATCATCGCGTTCCGGCCGGCACGGGATCAGATGCTCATTGCGAAAGTTACGATTTTGTCGGGGGAGATTAGAGAATTCCAAAATGCTTGCGATCGGTTGTCCGCGTTTGGGCGGCATATCGATGACATTTGGTCTCGGGTGCGGTCGGTCGCTCTCTACGACGGTAATCCAACGATATACACCGATATTACCATTAGTATCATGAACATTAATGAAACATGGCGCGTTGTTAAATCGACTATCGGGCACTTTAAAGAGCAAAGGGGTATATTGAGTTGCCTCGATATAATTTCGACGCGCGTCGAATACTTTAGGCGAGAAGTTATTATAGCGGCAGCTCCTCTGACACTTGACGGTCTCCATCGAAATCTTCCGAGTGCGCTGAAACGTTACGGGGAGCTTTCTGATGGCATATATAATGCTATTGAAACCATAGAGGCAGAAAACTCGCGGATAACGAAAGAGATCGCCGAAATAAATAGCAGGATTGGCATGTATTGATAGAGTTATATTTATCCTCTCTTTCCAACCCATGCTCGTCACAAACAAGCCGCTCCAAAGCATAATCCCTGTGATCGCAGAAAGGACGCCCGCGCCGTGAAACGTAGCCTCTATCTCAAGGGCTGGGGTCCGATCTTCGCCGTGCCCCCGTTCGGCTTCGTGCTCGGCGCACACTGACGCGTCGCCTCTCTCGGCTGCCCCCATCCCGTTCCCGCACCGCCCTCATGCCCCCTCCTCGGCGCGTTGCCGTTAGAGCCAGTTGTTGACGTCCATGCTCTCAGGCGGGCGGCCGTAGTCACGGTGCCCGTCTCGCTGGCGTCATGGGCAGCAATCGCTTTCGCCATCAGCGTTTCGGGACGGACGCGGCACATGGCACTTGCGTCGGCGACGGTGTAGGCGCGCATCGCCTCGTCCATCTCGACCGCAAGGATAACGGCGTGCACGCCCACCGGCAGCGCCCCGTCGAGGAAGAGGCAGAGGCCGATTTCCTCCCGCTCTTCTGCAGCTCGCTCGCGAGCGCGTGGCTATGCCTTCGCGAGCGGTGCGATGAGGGTGGAATCGGCGCTCGCCAGGGCGCCAATGAGCGCCCGTTCGGTGCTTTTGCGCGCCGAAGTGCGGGGCTTCGCGCAGCGATTGCCGCGCAGCAGGCGCGACAGCGCTTCGGCCCGCGCGGTGGCCGAGCGCATGTCGGCGCCCGCGCCGCCGAGCCGCCCGGCCTCGAAGGCGGCGATGACGCTGTCGTGGACATAGCTGGTGCGGCACACCGTCAGGGT
>JAEZMP010000577.1 GCA_023442215.1 Pseudomonadota bacterium | reverse complement strand
GATATAATAATAGCGCGCCTGGAGGGGGCCATTCTGGACAACGGCACAACCGCCCGCCGAGATATTCCACCAACCCTGTGTTGTCCAGTCACGGGCTGATTTGTATCCGACCGAAACGTCCAGTGCGTTCTCGGTGCCATTACAGACTGTCAGGTCTGCCAATGCGGATTTCGCGTTGAGAGAGCAGAGAATGATCGTTAAAATCGTGAACTTCAGATATAAAATTGCCGAGCAATGCACAGCCTTTTCATGCATTCACCGCCTCCGCATGCATAGTAAATTTTTGATCTTCACGAATGCGCTTCGCGGTGATCGGAAGAGACTCGTCTGCTATATTGAATGGAGAGTCGATGGATGGGAGTAGGGGACGCAGAATGATCGTTCTCCGCCCCCTATAGATTGCTCGTCAGGCAGCCTTGTCTTTCACCGGAGCGGACGCATCGACCAGGCCCTGCCACGAGAGCTGAGATGCGAGGTGAAGGACAATCAGGTCGGCCCAGCCCTTACTATGGAATTCGACGACCACATCGGCCGGCAGCGCGCGGTATGCCAGCTCGTTGACAATGCGGAAGCCGCGGACGTTGGCGCCACTGTCGTCCGCGTAGCGGACCTGCGCCGCCTGCTCGACGAGCAGCCCATTGGCTTCCAGCGCCTCGCCGAACTGCCGCGTGCGCTCGTGATCGACGGCGTATGCCTCACAGAGAGCCATGGCGCTCCGGCTGACGTCGGTTGCGCCGCCGGCGTCATCGAACAAAGCAAGGGCTCCATCGCGCGCGATTTTCGCGGCTACCCGTTCGCATGCGACATCGAGGCCAAGCATCAGGGGCACCGCCGCGTCCGGCGCCGCCATTCCGATGAAGGGATAACGACGCAGATAGCCGGGGATGTACGTATCCGCACGCCACTTCCCGTCGGCTTCCACAAACAGGTTGCGGCCAGCCGTCAGCCCGGTCACGGCAAGCGGCATGCTCGAGCCCTCAGTCGCGAACACGATCGGGTAGTGGCGACCCGCAGCCGCGAACTCGCTCGCTACGAGGGGAATCGCCGTCGCTTCCGCTGCGAACCGAAAGTCCACTTGCGGCCTCACGCCGTAGGTGGCGTGATCCTGGAACTGCAGGAGGATGGGCTTCTTATAGAATAGCGGAAGTGCACCATCGGCATTGGATGAATTCGTCATGATAGCCTTTCGCGATTTTCGACTTCATAAGCGGTCTGCGCTCGCCAGATCGGCGCGCCGGACCCATTTTGACAAGGTTCTGAACTATGCTGCATTTGACAAATCCACTATTAGACCTTTCGGTTTTATTGTATTTGTCTTGCATCAAAAGATGCCGGCCGCATACTTCGCGTTTGATGCAACCCGCCGTGAACCTAGATTGGTTAATATGCTCGTCCCAGGCCTGGCGGAACGGCATTTCACGTCAACGACGTTGCGGATCACGCCAATCTTGCGGCTTCTGCACCCTCGTTGGCGTCGAGGAGGCAGATGTCGTCGCGATACCGATGGTCCGGCTTGGTCCGTCCGAACGACGGACCGGTCTGGACACCGGTCGACAGGGACAATGCCGTGCTGGTGCTTGCAATCTTGGGGCAGGGGAGGGGCGGCGAAGGGTGTGCGGCGCGCGGGCGAGAGCCCGGATCTGCGGCCTCCGTTCGAAACCCAACATCGGGGTAGGGCCTTTAGGCTGGCATCGAACCCGTCCAAGCCGTGGCGCTTCTCGGCGAGGGCGGGATGCCTGGAGAGCCTGAACTACTGCCGGTGATGCGGGACCAAGTCACGCCCTTCCAACTCTTCCGCACCGCGGAGCCGGTGAGCCCGGCGCCCTTGGCGATGACGCCGTTGTTCGGCGTGTGGCTCCATGCGGCGGCTGCGCTGGCGTCGTACGGACCATAGCCGATGTCTCCTCGGGAGAGAGTGCATGGCCCAGACATTGTGGCTGTGCATGTAGAGAGCGGAGCGAGAGACGGCACATCGGCGGCCTCCCACCGCCCCGGATCTGCTCTCCCGAGCCCCGAGGCCGAACCACCTCTACGTCTCGGACTTCACTTATGTCGCAGCCGCGGCAGGCCCGCCTCCGTCCTTCATGATCGACGTTCTCGCACGCCGGCTCGCCATTTGCCGAGCGATCCGGACGATGTGCATCCCGTCGGCCAGCGCCGATGAACGCCATGTGCGATGCCGGACGAGCCACCCGCAGCCTAGCTCAAGCGGAACGGTCTTCGGGAATGCCCCCACGAGGCGGCTCAGACAGCCTCCAACGCGTCAGCGTAATAGCGACGAGACTCTCTTACTATCGCCGGTTCCCGATCGGTGCTTGCCCTTCGGGCTGCCTGCTGAGTTCGCCGCCATTGGCTGGGCGTCATGCCCTCTTGATCGCGGAACGCCCGGTAGAATGACTTTGCATCGCAAAATCCGAGTAGATAGGCGGCCTCTTCTACCGTCGTGTTTTGATCCGACAAGAGGTCCCGCGCAAGTTCCTGACGAGCCTCAAGCAGTAAGGTACGGAAACTTGTGCCCTCTTCGGTGATGCGGCGCTGTAACGTGCGCTCCCCAATACACAACTCGCGGGCGACGGTCCGTATTGCCGGTCTTCCGCATGCGAAGGTTCTCTTCAGAACGCGCTTTACCTCTTCCCGCAGGGACTGCCGTGCGCACTGGTCGCGGACAGCATTGTCCAGGCTGGGTAATATGATCCTTATCAGGTCTGCATTGTAATCCGGAAAATCCGAATCGAGATCATCTCTATTCAAGACAAGTACGTTTCGCGGCGCATTAAACTGAACCCGGCAGCCGAAGTACATCTCGTGCTGACGATCGCAGGGGGCGTCGCGTTTCAGTTCAACTCTTCGCGGGACAATGTGGCGGCGACTGCCTCGCCTCGCCACTTCCATAATATAGGAGAAGCTCATATCGACAGCGATCGGGGGAACCGACGCAGCCGCATAGCGCCACTCTGAGCTTACAGAAAAGTCGCGCCCGCTTGTTTCGTAGGTGAGATGCTCCGGCTGATTAAGTTGAGCATATTTTCCCGCATATGACAGGGCGTCTGCCAGATTTCGTGCGACGAACGGGACAAACAGCGCCGCTGGAAAACTGTTTGTTGTGATCTCTGATAGTATACAAGTGCCGAATGACGCTCGTCGACTTAAATCCTCGATGCCGCGAAGAATTTGGAAATATTGTCGCGTACTAATAAATATATCGGACTCTGTATTAGAGCTAGGTGGCAAGTTCGCGTTGCGCAGTAAATCAGCGCGAGATACGCCGCCACTCTCAGCCGCGGTCCAAAAATTCCTATAGATTCGACATAGATCCATGATGGCGCTCCGCCGCGCGAAAGCGCACGCGATCCATGAGACCGCGCCGCATCGTGCAGCAATGCTTGGATAGTACAGGGAGAGCTACGTGTACGGGCTGTGCCCGCACGTACTGGCTAATTCAGGAGATGCTTGTTCAAGGCTTGCGAATGCACACCGCCTGATCACAGGCAACCCGTCGTCGGATGCGCATCCCGTGTGCGCTACGATCGTGCATGATGTCCTCAACTAGGTCGCATGACCTATTTGCGGGTGCTTATATGCGCATTGAACGGATTGTCAAGAAAAATACCCGCTGGCGGTGAGAGACTCCGCAAACGATGGTCTCCGGCTGGCGTGGGGAGGGCGGGGCGTCTCGGCGCGACCGGCAATCCGGAATGGGCACTATCCGAAATGGCGGAACGGATAGCGTTGCCTGGGCCGCCTCCAGAGCATGAGACGGCAGCCGGAGGCTCGTCCTGATGACGACGGATTTCCCGACCTGTCTGGTCCGCCTGCTAATGCGGCAGACGCTGACGGCGATCTGCGATCACGGCTACGGTTTCCTGGGCGAAGCGACCGAAGGCTTCCGAAGGCGATGGCGCCGCTCCGCGAGGCGGAGATCATCGGCGAAGACCGCGACGCATCGAGATAAGCTCCGGTCTCGTCCGCTTCGACCTCGGCCACATGAAGCCACGCCGTGGGCAAGCGGGGGCGCAGCCTTCGACGATTCCGTCACCGCCACAGAATCCACGACTGCATAGTCCTCCACAGAGACGCGGTCGCCATCCTCAGCGAGAGCTGTCGCCGGCGCAAACGGCACCACGGCGCCGCTATCGATCATGCGTCAACGGGCAGCAGGAGGCGTCAATGATGCCGTCGGATGGGGCACGTCAAAGATAGTGATAACGGCATGTCTAACCCCCCGAAAAAATGATGCGCTCAAGCGTCAATAACGCCTCATCAGACATTATCTTCGACTCTTCGTCAGACGGGTTATATGAGTACCAATACACGATCAGGCCATCTAGAAACGCAATGACTTGTAAAGATAAAATCTTTTGCCTTTCATAAGAAATATCTCCGCGCACCGAGGCGATGAATGGCTCAAATATTTCCTCATTGTATCTGTATGTTTGACGCAGTATTTGCGACGCCCTGATATCCTGCCTCGCGAGCTTCCAAAGTTCAATGAAGAACCCGGTCGTCTCCGGGTTTTTTGCGTCTTCAATCAGGTAGCGGAGAATTGCGAACAGGCGGCTCTTGGGATCTAAGTCCAAGGACGAAAGAAAACGTTCGTAGACCGACATATAATCATCGACATAATACG
The DNA here is from genome assembly GCA_023442215.1 of Pseudomonadota bacterium. Classification (GTDB taxonomy): domain Bacteria; phylum Pseudomonadota; class Alphaproteobacteria; order Rhizobiales; family Segnochrobactraceae; genus Pseudoxanthobacter. The sequence goes on along the minus strand of JAEZMP010000577.1, from coordinate 5,663 downwards.
TGATCATAGCCAGCAATAAATCTTCGCGCGTCGGGAAAAAATGCTGGAGATGCCCTAAGCTGATGCCACAGCCTTGAGCGACGCGACGCATGGATAACCCGCTGTTTCCCTCCGAAATAAAGAGATGATGAGCTTCCTTGAGAATTATTTCCTTTCTGGAGGGCCCTAGTGAGGCTTTCGCTGTTCTAGCCAATGGATTGGCCCTCCGTGCTATTCAGAACGAAACGTGCAAAGCGATTCTACGATCCAATCTTGGGTGCGTGTGCCCCAATGGAGGTTGGGCTGTCAATCGTCCGTGAATTGGCCGGCGGACTCGAACGATGATATCACTCTTTACCGGACGGCATCCATGGAAGTTCCCGTTGGAGCGCGGAAACGATGATTATGGCGGTGATTTATCATGGTTGACAACGCCGAGTGGGCGCGCCTTTGCACTATGCAAGAAGGGGCAAAAGCAAACGCTCGTTATTTAGAGCCGCTTTAATTTATCATTGTGATTTTATTTTCGTTTATAATTGATATTCAGCAAATATGAAAACTCGGAACTGGCGGAGTGGGAGCGTGGGTACGCGCGCGTATGTTGGCGGCGAGTGTATAGAGGTGCACGGATATGACTTATTTGAATTGCATTTCATTGTGATATTATCGCGCATAACATCGGATATCGATATAAAGAACATTAACAATTCAAGCGAGCGGGGTAGATTTTTAGTACGATGTGTACTAGGTGCGCGCGCTAAGTTCGTCAGCGCACGAGTTTTTCAGATCTTCTTTCGTCTCGTTTCGCTGCAATCCTTAGAAGTCGATCTGAGTTCGGAAGAGCTTGGAGTTCTAAGGGCCGCCTGCAAGGCATATCCAGCTGATGTTCAGGCGGTACGACGCATATTCGCTAGCGCACATAGGCGCTCGCTCCTAAAGATCGTTTGTATCATGACTGACGGCAGGGTCCTGATCGGGCACCAGAAAAAGCCGAAGAGAGACGAGGCAGCCTTAATTGATAAGGCAATATATTTGCTTAATATTGACGGATGTCTGGCCGTTGCAAATGCACTTCATTGCAGGGCGGCGCTCGCGGAGCTTATTCATAGTCGCGGATGCGAATATGCACTATCGATAAAAGCCAACAATCCAGATCTATATTACGAGTCAATCAGACGATTCGCCCATGTTGATGATTTGCCGGCGCGTGATACACGATTACAAACACAGAATTTTTGTGAAGATGATTTTATAGCTGTTAATGCGGAGAATGTCGATTTTCCCGGCGTTGCCGCTCTTGGATGCCTGACGATACGGCGGCCGCACATGGGCGGAATTTCTCCTGCCAAGAGGTTTTTTGCCCTTTCTGCCATCTTTCTTCCCGATAGAATGCTGGAAATTATCGCTATTCATCGAAGACTTGAAGAAGGTCCGTATTGGATGGTCGAGGTCATAGTCGACGATTTGGACGTCTTTTCTCCTCTGGCTTAGAGAATATCGGATCTGAACCATGTGGGGTGGCGGCCTAATCCTGCTCACGGGCCCATGCGCCGTCCAGCCTGATCCTCGTCAGGCGGACAGCCGCGAAGCGCTTAATCTGTGTTATGGAACATGCATTACCGCGGCCGGCGGCAAGCCGGGAAACCCATGGATGCCGAAGCCCGCACGCGTTCCATGGCGCCACCAGGCGGCCGGATCCCGGGGCTTTCCGGCATCAGGCGATGGAATAGCCGCCGTCCACGGGGATCGACGCCCCGGTGATGAAGGCGGCGGACGGGCCCGCGAGGAACACCGCGAGACCGGCCAGATCGCTCGCCTCGCCCCAGCGCCCGGCCGGGGTGCGGGCGACGATGCGCTCGTGGAGACCCTGCACCTGCGAGCGGGCGGAAACACCCATGTCGGTCGCGATCCAGCCCGGCAGAACGGCATTGACCGTGATGCGGTCGGCGGCCCAGGCGGTGGCGAGCGAACGCGTGAGCTGCACGATGCCGCCCTTGCTGGCGCCATAGGCGGAGGCGAACGGCGCGCCGAACAGCGAATACATCGAGCCGATATTGAGGATGCGCCCGGCGCCGGAGGCCTTCAGCGCCGGATAGGCGGCCTTCGAGCAGGCGAACGCGGCGGTGAGGTTGGTCCGCAGAACGGCCTCCCACTCCGCGATGTCGAGGTCTTCCGGCCGCTTCCGGGCCGTGATGCCGGCATTGTTGACGAGGATGTCGAGCCGGCCTTCCTCCGCCGCCACGGCCGCGATGCAGGCGGAGGCGGCCTCGGGATCGCTGAGGTCCGCCGGCACGAACCGGGCGTCGCCGCCCCTGTCCGCGATGTGCCGGACGGCTTCGGCGCCCTTGTCCGGATTGCGCGCGGCAAGCACCACGCGCGCGCCGGCCTCGGCCAGCGCTGCCGCCATCGCAAGGCCGATGCCGCCATTGCCGCCGGTGACGACGGCAATCTTGCCGGTGAGCGCGAACATGGAATCGGTGGTCATCGAATCAGCTCTCGAACTTCGGGGCGAACGCCGTGGAAGGCGAAGGGAAGCGCTCCGGTCTCACGGCGGACAGCCGGCGCATTATGGATCAGGTATTGATCGCCCCGGTGGCCCGGCGCGCGATCATGCGGGCGATCGGCAGCACGGAGGTGGCGGCGGGTGACGGCGCGTTGCAGACGTGCAGCATCCGCGCCGTCTCGACGAACAGGAAGTCGTGGACCAGCGTGCCGTCGCGCAGCACCGCCTGCGCCCTGATCCCCGCCTCGCGCGGCAGCAGATCGTCGAGCGTGAGGGCCGGGCAATATTTCCGGCATTCCTCCAGATAGCGGCTGCGGAACAGCGAGTTGCGCCCTTCCGAAAGCCCCGAGCGCCAGTTCTTGCCCATCACCCGCCAGAAACCGGGGAAGGTGAGATAGGACCAGATGTCGGCGAGATTGACCGAGAGGCGCGGATACCCTTCCCGCGCGAAACCCAGCACCGCGTTCGGGCCGAGCGTGAGCGCGCCGTCGATCATCGGGGTCAGGTGGATGCCGAGGAACGGCAGGGCGGGATCCGGTACCGGATAGATCAGGTGGCGGACCAGGTTGCGGCGCGATTCCGGCAGGGCGTAATATTCCCCGCGGAACGGCACCACCTGATAGTCGATGGTCAGGCCCGCCATGCGCGCCAGCCGGTCGGATTGCAGGCCGCCGCACACGATCAGCCGCTTCGACTGCCAGCTCTTGCCGCCGCCCGACACCGTGACCGCATTGCCGGTCTCGGCGATCGCTTCGACCTGCACGCCGTAGCTCAGTTCGCCGCCCGCCCGGCGGATGTCCTCCGCCAGCGCCGCGCAGACCTGGCGGTAATCGACGATGCCGCTTTCCGCCACGAATAAGGCGCCGATGCCGGCGACGTTAGGTTCACGCCGCTTCAGTTCGGCGGCGTCGAGGGTATCGACGTGAATGCCGTTCGCCGCGGCGTTTTCGCGCAGCTGCACCATGCGCTGCAGTTCCAGCGGGTTGGTCGCCACGACGAGCTTGCCGCGCGTCTCGAACGGAATGCCGTGCTCGGTGCAGAAATCCTTGGTCGCCTGCGCGCCTTCGCGGCACAGCTGCGCCTTCAGGCTGCCGGGCTTGTAGTAGATGCCGGCATGGATGACGCCGCTGTTGTGGCCGGTCTGGTGGCGGGCGGGCCCGGCCTCCTTCTCAAGCACGGCGACGGCCGCGCCCGGATGGGTTGCGAGCAGTTCGCGCGCCGTCGCCAGCCCGACGATGCCGCCGCCGATAACGATGAAATCATGAATCATATCGAGACCGCGGTGGAAGCCAGTTGTCGCTTGCCCATGGCGAGCGCGAGCAGGCTGTCGCGGTCGAACATCCCGCGCGGTCCGCTGGCGCTGACAGTCCCGTCGTGAATGACGGCGATCGTCTCCGAAAGGGCGAGCAGCTCCTTGATGGAGGTCGAGATCACCACGATTGCCGCGCCGGCCGCCGCCATGCCGAGGATGACCTCGTAGATCTGGCGGATCGCGCCGACATCGACGCCCGAGGTCGGTTCGACGAAAACGTAGATCGAGGCCTGGCGTTCCAGCCACTTGCCGATGACGGCCTTCTGCTGGTTGCCGCCGGAGAAGAAGCGGATCGGCCGGTCGGGAGCCTTCGGGAACACGTGCAGGCGGTCGATGATCGCGTCGGCGTAGACCCGCTTTTTCGACGACGACACGAGGCCGAGGCTCGACAATTTGTCCAGCGCCGGCAGGCTGACATTCTCGCCGAGCGACAGGTTCGGAAACAGCGCCTGCTTGCGCCGCTCCTCCGGGATGAGCGCAATGCCGGCCTTCTGCGCCGCGCCGGGCGAGCCGAGCCGCACGGCCGTGCCGTTGACCCGCACCTCGCCCTCGAACGCGCCGAGGCCGCCGAGGATGCGCTCGATCTGTTCCATGCCGCTGCCGACGGGACCGGTGATCCCCAGTACCTCGCCGGCCCGCACCGAAATGTCGAACGGAGCGAGGCGCGCGGTGGAAACCTGCCGCATCTCGAGCACGACGCGCTGCTGCGCGAGGCCGGGATTGGCGATGTCGAGGTCCGATGCCGAGCGGTTGACCATCATGGTCGTCACCACGTCCTCGTGGATCTCGCCGCGCCTCAGCGTGCCCGAAACCCGCCCGTCGCGCAGGATCGTCGCCCGGTCGCAAAGCTGGCGCACCTCGCCGAGACGGTGCGAGATGTAGAAGATGGTGATTCCCTCGCGCCGGAAGGTCTCGATCAGCGCGAACAGGAGATCGGCTTCGGTCGCCGAGAGGCGCGCCGTGGGTTCGTCGAGGATGATGATCTTGTAGCGGCGGTGAAACAGGGTGGCGAGCGTCACCATCTGGGCTTCGGCCGCGCTCAGCGTCGAGACCAGCCGGTCGGGATCGAGCGTGATGCCGATCTGCGCCATGATCTCGCTCGCCTCGCGGCGGATCGCCTTGCGCTTGACGAACGCTCCGCCGGGTTCGGCGCCGAGGAGGATGCTTTCCGCCACCGTGAACGAGCCGGCGAGTTCGGCATCCTGATAGACCGCGCCGATGCCGTGGCGGCGCGCGTCGGCGGGCTTGTGGATCACCACCGGCTCGCCGTTCAGCAGCACGTCGCCGCTGGAGTGGGAATAGACGCCGGTCAGGATCTTGATCAGCGTGGACTTGCCCGCCCCGTTCTCGCCGAGGATGCCGTGCACCTCGCCGCGTTCGAACGAGAGGGAGATGCCCTTCAGCACTTCGACGCCGGAGAAGTCCTTGCGGAGATCCCTCAGTTCGAGCACGGGGGCGTCGGCTCTGATGTTGTCGCTGGCTCTTGCGTTGTCGCTCATGGCCCACCCTCCGCCGGTCAGATGAACTTCAGGTGGATTTCTTCGCGGTTCAGCATCGCGTTGGCACCGACGGCGACCAGCAGCACGAGGCCGTTGAAGAGCTGGCGGGTGGCGTAGGAGATGCCCACCATGTTCATGCCCGAGCTGACCATATACAGGAAGAACACGCCGAGCAGGGTGCCGAGCAGATGGGGCTTGCCCTTGCCGAGGATGGTCGCCCCGAGGAACACGGCGGCGAACGCTTCCAGAAGGTAGCCCTGCCCGCCCACCGGCTGCGCCGAGGTGGAGATGGAGGTGAGGATGACGCCGCCGATGCCGCTGAACAGCGCCGACAGCACGAAGCTGACGATCACCCAGCGGTAGACCGTGA
>JAEZMP010000569.1 GCA_023442215.1 Pseudomonadota bacterium | reverse complement strand
CGACGCCGGCACGGGCGAAGTCGTCCCACGGGGCATCGAACTCGTCGGTGGTGCTCGCGGTTGCTTCGGCTTCGGCGCGGCGCTTCGCCAGCGCCTCCTCCGGCATTTCCGGCGGCCCCATCGGCTTGTGGCGCAGGCCATAGGCCACGTTGGCGCGGATGGTGGTGTTGAAGAGGTAGGGACTCGAGGAGGAATAGGCGATGGACCGGCCGAGCATGGATTCGGCGACGCTGGAGAGATCCCGACCGCCGATCTCGACGCGCCCGACCAGAGGCGCCAGCAGCCCGGCCAGCATCTGCAGGGCCTCGGTGCGCCCGCTGGTGTCGTCGCCGACGAGAACGGCATGATGGCCGCCCGGGATGGAGAACGACACGTCGCGCACCTCGGGGCTCGTCGCCGTGTGGCCACCCGTTGCGTTGACGAGGGCGACGTCGCCCTGCAGCCTTTCGGTGCCGTCGTCGTCGTCGCGGCTCATGCGGTTCACCGGATAGATCTCCGGCGGATCGAAGTTCTCGACGATGGTCTCGTACTTGACCGAGACGTTCGCCAAGTCCTGATAGTAGTTCAGGAGTTCGAGCCATGGCGCAGCCAGATCCTTGTAGGCCGCGAGCACCGCGACCAGCGCGCCGAACGACATCTCGCCGTTGATCACCAGCAGGCCGCCGATCAGATAGAACATGAACGGCGGGAGCTGATTGAGAAAATTGTTGACGAACTTGATCATGTACTTCCGCCGGAAGATGGCGAAGCGGATGACGAAGTTCTCGTAGAGCCGGTCCGAGATGTTGGCGACGTGCCAGGCGCTCGTGCCGTTGGCGTGCATGTCGACAGAGCCGCCGACGGTCTCACCGATGCGGTCGGAGATGCGGCGGATGTTCTTGATGCGCTCGCGCGACAGGATGATCACGCGCCTCTGGAGCTTGGGGATGATGTAGCCCTGCACCGGATAGAGCGCGATGGAGGCGAGGCCGAGCAGCGGATCCTGGATGAAGATGAAGCTGATATAGACGAGCAGCGTGCCGCCCTGGAACGCCGGCACCGCGATCGAGTCGCCGATGAAGGCGCCGAGGTCCTCCACCTCCGCGGTGACCATCGGAATCAGCTCGCCGCTCGACACCTTGCGGAAGTGCGCCGGCCGGAAACGGACGATCTGCGAGAACAGCTGGAATCGCAGGCGCCGCAGCATCCGTTCGCCGACAAGGCCCTTGTAGATATTGAGGACCAGCTTGACGACGTTGTTGAGGACGACGAGGCCGAGAAAACAGAAACAGAGCACGATCAGGTAGGGAACCTGGTCGAGTTCGAACCCGTAGAAGGTGCGCGGGAACTTATCGCCCTGCAAGGCGTCATTGACGATCAGCTTCGGCAGTTCAAGCGAGGCGTAGACCAGCGGGAACGACAGGACAGTGATCAGGACGATGATGATCTGCTGCCGCTTGCTGTACCGCCAGATGAAACCGAAAAGCGTCTTCTTCATTCCCACGCCTTGCATTCGCCCGCGCGCCGCCGCGAGGCGGGCGCCATGGCGGCACTATAGCGACAGATTGCCGGCTGTCGCGCCCCGATTGCGGCCGCTCTTTACGTAGTTCGGCCGGGAGGTTAGGGTCCGAATGCGTTCGTGTTCATCCGCTTCGGGGGGAGCCGGCGTCATCCGGTATATCAGGACGGAGGGTCATGGCACCGCCGTCCCATTCGCCGCCGGGCCACTGATGGATATGGGATGCGGCGCCCCGTCGGGGATGCCTTGCCCCAGATCGTCGCCACAATCGGAGCGGGACGAGCCAGATGCGGGCCTCGACGCCGAGAATATTGATCTATAGCCACGATTCGTTCGGTCTCGGCCACCTGCGTCGCTGCAGGGCCATTGCCCATTCGCTCGTGGGCAGCATGTCCGACCTATCCGTGCTGATCCTGTCCGGCTCGCCGATCATCGGCAGCTTCGACTTTCGCACGCGCGTCGATTTCGTGCGTATCCCCGGCGTCATCAAGCTTCGCAACGGCGAATATACATCGCTGAGCCTGCACCTCGACATCGAGGAGACGCTGGCGATCCGGGGCTCCATCATCGAGCACACCGCGAAAGTCTTCCGGCCCGACATCTTCATCGTCGACAAGGAGCCACTCGGCCTGCGCGGCGAGGTACGCGGCACCCTGGAGCGCCTCAGCGGCGCCGGAACCCGGCTCGTGCTCGGCCTGCGCGACGTGATGGACGATCCCGACGTGCTCGCGGAGGAGTGGGAGCGCAAGGGCGTCGCCCAGGTGCTGGACGATCTCTATGACGACATCTGGATCTACGGCCTCGGCGACATCCACGACCCCCTGCAGGGGGTCGGCGTATCGGAGGCCGCGCGCGCCAAGGCGCTGTTCACCGGTTACCTGAAGCGCGACCTGCCGGCGGCGGCCGTCGCGGCTCCGTTCCGCTCGCCGTTCGGCGGCGAACCCTACATCCTCGTCAGCCCCGGCGGCGGCGGCGACGGCGTTGAACTCGTCGACTGGGTGATCCGGACCTACGAGGCGCACATCCGGCCGCTGTTCCCGGCGATCATCGTGCTCGGCCCGTTCATGGACCCGGAAAGACAGGCCGCCTTCGCCGAGCGGGCGGCGCGGGTGCGCGACCTGCACCTCATCACCTTCACGCCGCAGATCGAATCCATCATGGCGCAGGCCACTGCCATCGTCGGGATGGGCGGATACAACGTGTTCTGCGAGATTCTATCGTTCGACAAGCCGACGCTGCTGGTGCCGCGCGTCGTGCCCCGGCGGGAGCAGGCGATCCGCGCCTCGCTCGCCACCGAGGCCGGGCTTGCCCGCGTGCTGCCGATCGACTTCTACCCGGACGTCCACGCCATGGCGGACGCACTCGCCAGCCTGCCCGGCCAGCCACCGCCGTCGATGGCGGGCATCCCGCATCTTCTCGGCGGGCTCGACGTCATCAACGGGCGCGTGAAGGACATCCTTTCCACCCGTCAGGGGCCGCGCCTGGTGGCGGCGGCCGGTTGACGCAGCCGCCTCCCGGCGGTCGCCGCGGCGGCCTGGCCAGCCTATGGAACATGAAACGCCCTCTCCTGCCCGCCGTCCGGACGCGGGCCTGATGACGCCGCAACGGGAAGGAACCGACGCTTGGGCCGTATCGCAATCGTCGTGAAAGGCTATCCGCGGCTGTCGGAGACCTTCGTCGCCCAGGAAATCCGCGGCCTCGAACGCCGGGGCATCGAGGTGCTCATCGTTTCGCTGCGCCGGCCGACCGACGGCGCCGTGCACCCGATCCACCGCGAGATCGAGGCCGACGTTCTTTATCTGCCGGAATATCTCCACGACGATCCACCCCGCGTAGCCGCAGGGCGGGCCTACGCGCAGGCGCTGCCGACCTATGCCGCCATGCACGCCGCATTCGAGAGCGATCTCGCCCGCGACCGGTCCGCGAGCCGCTGGCGCCGTCTCGGGCAGGCCTGCGTGCTCGCCCGCGAGCTTCCGGCGGACGTCGAGCACCTGCACGTGCATTTCCTGCACACCCCCGCCTCCGTCACCCGCTACGCGGCGATGCTGCGCGGCCTGCCGTGGTCGTTCTCGGCCCATGCCAAGGACATCTGGACCTCGCCGGCGTGGGAGCTGCGCGACAAGATCGCGGGGGCGGAATGGGGCGCCACCTGCACCGGCGCGAACGCGGCGTACTTGCGCTCGCTCGCCAACGATCCCGCGAAGGTGGAACTCGTCTATCACGGGCTCGATTTCAATCGTCTGCCGGCGCCGCCGGACCGGAGCGGCCGCGACGGCACGGTGCGCATCCTCTGCGTCGGCAGGGCCGTGGAGAAGAAGGGCATCGACGACGCGCTGCGCGCGCTCGCGCGCCTGCCGGCCGGGCTCGACTGGCGGTTCGAGCACATCGGCGGCGGCGCGCTGACCGGACGGCTGAAGGCGCTGGCCGAACGCCTCGGCATTGCCGACCGCGTGGAATGGCGCGGCGCGCTCGCCCAGACCGAGGTGATCGAGGCCTACCGGCGGTCGGATATCTTCGTCCTGCCGTGCCGGGTGACCCGCAACGGCGACCGCGACGGGCTGCCGAACGTGCTGATGGAGGCCCAGTCC
>JAEZMP010000322.1 GCA_023442215.1 Pseudomonadota bacterium | reverse complement strand
ACTCGGTCTTCCGCCGCGGCCGAAACTACGCCCGTTCCCCCGGCGCTGCTGCGCGGTGCGGGTCCGGCCTCGAACTGGATTCAAGTCTAGAAGCGCCGATCGCAGGACCATCCCACCGACAAGAATTCGCTGCAGATCCAAAGCTTTGAACCTTCCCGTTCGGGTCCGCACGGTCCCGAACGGAAAGACATGTCCACGTGCCTGAAGCCGGACGGTTTTCCTGTCTACCGGGCCCCATCCTCTCGGAAGACGTCCAGCGCATCCCCTTGTTGTGAGGTTCGCCCATGACTGACGCTGCTGCACGCGCGGTGACGCGCGATGACGTCGTGAAGGCCTATGAACTCATCCTCGGCCGGCCGCCCGAGAGCGAGGAAGCGGTGCAGTCGCATCTCGGCGCCCGCGATCTCTCCGAGTTGAGAAAGCAGTTCTTCCATTCCGAGGAGTTCCGACGCGGCTCGGGCGGCATGGGAGCGAGCGCGTCCGTTCTCGGCCGCCACATGACGGCGCCGCCGGCGGCGCTCCAGCTCGACGGCCCCTCGGACCAGCTTGCCGCCATGCTCACCCGGGTCGGCGAGACCTGGCGCCAGCTCGGCGAGGAAGAACCGCACTGGTCGGTTCTGACCAGCGACGACTATCGCCAGGACAAGCTGGCCGAGCACATCGACGCGTTCTACGCCTCGGGCGGGCAGAGCGTGGCCCTCGTGAAGGCCGCGCTGAAGCGGGCGGAGCTCTCGATCGATCCGTCGTGGACCGCGTTCGAGCTCGGATGCGGCGTCGGGAGGATCACCTCAGCCCTCGCGGGCGACGTGAAGCGCGTCATCGGCTGCGATATCTCGCGGCCGCATCTTGAGATCGCCCGCCGGTATGCCGAGCAGCACGGCATCGGCAACATCGACTTCCGGCATCTCGACGGCTTCGACGCGCTCGACCGGCTGGAGCCGTTCGATCTGTTCTTCTCGCTGATCGTGCTGCAACACAATCCACCGCCGGTGATCGGCTATATCCTCGACAGGATCTTCGCGGCCTTGAAGCCGGGCGGGTTCGCGTTCTTTCAGGTCCCGACCTACTGCCTCGGCTACCGGTTCGTGTGGGACGAATACCTCGCCAAGCCGATCGACGGCATGGAGATGCACATGTTTCCGCAGGCCGCGCTGTTCGAACTTTTCGAGCGGCACGGGATGCGCTGCATCGAGGTGCAGGAGGACGCCTTCACGGCGGACGCGGCCGCGTTCGTTTCCAACACCTTCCTGGTGCGCAAGAGCGCGGCGAGCCCGGCCTGACCGCCTCGGCGCACACCGGGTGGGCGGATCGCGCCGGGGTCAGGATTCCAGCGGCGACTCGTCCTCGGACAGGGCATCGGCATCGAGCCGCCGCGGGCGGCCGACCCAGCGTTCCTTCGATGCCTGAAGATGCATGCGCATCGCGGACTGGGCGAGCAGCGGGTCGTTGGCCTCCAGAGCCGCGAAGATCGCCTCGTGTTCGGCGACCGCGCGGTTCCACGTCTCCGGCGTCTCGAACCGTGCGCTGAGCTGGGTGGAGATCGGACTGTGGCGCTCGTCGAACAGGTCGGCGACGATGCGGGCGAGCACCGAGTTTCCGGACTGCGCGGCGATGGCGAGGTGGAAGCGGCGGTCGTGCTCCAGCGGCTTCCGGCCGGCGGCGATATCCGCCTTCATGCAGGCGAGCGTGTCCTGCAACTCCGCCAGCGTGTCGGCCGTCATCCGCGTGCACGCCATCATCACGACCGACCCTTCGACGGCCGCGCGCGCCTGCACCAGTTCGGAGGGGCTTTCGCCCATCGACCATGACGAGGGGTTGGAGCGGCCGGGCGTCGTGGCGACATAAACCCCCGAGCCCATGCGGATCTCGACGCTGCCCTCGATCTCCAGCGCGATCAGCGCCTCGCGCAGGGACGGCCGCGACACGCCGAGCTGGTGAGCGAGCTCGCGCTCGGCCGGAAGCCGTGTGCCGGGGAGAAAATCCCCGCCTTGGATGAGCGTGCGGATCTGGTCGGCCACCTGCTGATACAGGCGCCGCGATTCGACGAACTTGGGCTGTTGCACCGTTTCTCCCTTCCGCCTCCGTCGCCAGTCCGATCAGGGACTCGCCGGGGGCGCTTTTGATTTTGGCCTTACCATATGCCGCGGCGATTGGCCTGACAACACATTGCCTTCCAAGCCAATTTCCACGCTATCTCAGCGTGTTGGCCGTCTGCACGCGTCCCCTGCGTCCTTCATTCCAGAATTGGCTTGACCATAATTATTGTCGGCCCTATTCGTTTCGCAGATTGGCTTGACCAGCCAGCAAACCATCAACCCGCGAAGCACGGGGCCGCATCGGGCAAAGCCTGAGGCGAGTTGTCATGGGGAGGAAGGATGCCGGGACTCCTGTCACGTCTCAGCGACCGATTCGGCCCGACGTCGGCGATTGCCGGCGAGGCCGCCGGGGCAGCCTCGCCCGCCGATGCCCGTATCGGCGAAACTATCCTCTCGCTGGAGGGGATCACCAAGGAATTTCCGGGCGTCAAGGCGCTGAGCGACGTGCAGTTCGACCTGCGCCGCGGCGAGGTTCATGCCCTCTGCGGCGAGAACGGCGCCGGCAAGTCGACGCTGATGAAGATCCTCAGCGGCCTCTACCAGCCGAACGCCGGCCGCATCGTCTACAAGGGCGAGGAACGCCGGTTCGCCTCGTCGCTGGAGGCGGAAGCCGCGGGCATCGCCATCATCCACCAGGAACTGAACCTCGTTCCGCACCTCTCGGTCGCCGAGAACATCTATCTCGCACGCGAGCCGCGCCGTGGCCCGTTCGTGAACCGGGCCAAGCTGCGCACCGACGCGAAGCGCTGCCTCGACCGGCTCGGCGTCGACATCGATCCCGGCGCGCTGACGCGCACGCTCTCGGTCGCCCAGTGCCAGATGGTGGAGATCGCCAAGGCACTGTCGCTCGATGCCGAGGTTCTGATCATGGACGAGCCGACCTCGTCCCTGACCGAGTCCGAGACGTCGCTCCTGTTCAAGGTCATCCACGAGCTGAAGCGCTCCGGCGTCGGCATCGTCTACATCTCTCACCGGCTGGACGAGATGGCGGAGATCGTCGACCGCGTGACCGTGCTGCGTGATGGCCGCTACGTCTCCACCGACGACTTCAAGGCGACGACCGTCGACCAGATCGTGTCGCGCATGGTCGGCCGCTCGCTGGAGGAGAAGTTCCCGGAGCGCATCTCGGTGCCGACCGAGGACGTGCTGATGCGCGTCGAGGGCCTGACCCGCAAGGGCGTGTTCGAGAACGTGAGCTTCACGCTGCGACGCGGCGAAATTCTCGGCTTCGCCGGGCTGATGGGCGCGGGACGCACCGAGGTGGCCCGGGCGATCTTCGGCGCCGACCCGCTCGAGTCCGGCGCGGTGTTTCTCGGCGACCGCAAGCTGTCGATCCAGTCGCCGCAGGACGCGATCCGCGAGGGCTTCGCCTACCTCTCCGAGGACCGCAAGAGCCAGGGCCTGGCGATCAAGATGTCGGTCGCGGTCAACACCACCATGGCGAACATGGAGGGCGTTTCCAGCCGCGGCCTGATCGATTTCGGCAAGGAAGCCGAGGTCGCCAAGACCTATGTCGACCTCCTGAACATCCGCACGCCCTCGATCCATCAGGTCGCGCGGCTGCTCTCCGGCGGCAACCAGCAGAAGATCATCATCGGCAAGTGGCTGTTCCGGCAGTCGAAGATCATGTTCTTCGACGAGCCGACCCGCGGCATCGACGTCGGCGCGAAGTTCGCGATCTACAAGATCATGGACGAACTCGCCTCCCAGGGCATCGGCGTCGTCATGATCAGCTCGGAACTGCCGGAAATTCTCGGCCTGACCGACCGCGTCGCCGTTTTCCACGAGGGTCATCTCACGGGCATCCTCAATACGCGCGAGACGAGCCAGGAAGAAATCATGCACTACGCCTCTGGCCACGTCCGGGCGGCGCACTGAAGGGTGCCAGGTTAAGCGTCATGAACGACAAGCAGAAAGATCTGATCCAGAAGTTCGCGGCCCTCGGCAGCCTGATCGCCCTGACCGCGATCTTCGCCACGACGAGCGAAGCCTTCTTCACCGTCAACAACGCCATGACCGTCGCCCTGCAGGTGACGTCGATCGCGCTGCTCGGCATCGGCGCCACCTGCGTCATCATCACCGGCGGCATCGACCTTTCGGTCGGCTCGGTGCTGGCGCTCGCCGGCGTCGCCGCGGCGCTGGCGGTGAAGGAACTCGGCCTTCCGGTTCCGCTCGCCATGCTGATCGGCATCCTGGTCGGCACCGCCTGCGGCTTCATCAACGGCATCCTCGTCACCCGCATGAAGCTGCCGCCGTTCATCGCCACGCTCGGCATGATGATGGTGGCGCGCGGCATCGCGCTCGAGATCACCGGCGCGCGGGCGGTTTCCGGCCTCGGCGACGCCTTCGGCGAACTCGGCAACGGCGCGCTGTTCCGCATCGTCACCATCGGCGACGACGGCTTCCCGAACGTGACGTTCCCCGGCATTCCCTACCCGGTGATCCTGATGGTGGTGATCGCCATCGCCGTGTCGCTGATGCTGACGCGCACCGTGCTCGGCCGCCACATCTACTCTGTCGGCTCCAACGTGGAGGCCGCCCGGCTCTCCGGCGTCAACGTCACCCGCGTCACCAACTTCACCTACATCCTGTCGGGCACGCTCGCCGGCCTCACGGGCTGCGTGCTGATGTCCCGCCTGGTGACGGCGCAGCCGAACGAGGGCATCGCCTACGAGCTCGACGCCATCGCCAGCGCGGTGATCGGCGGCACGTCGCTCATCGGCGGCGTCGGCACCATCTCGGGCACCGCCATCGGCGCGTTCGTGATCGGCATCCTGCGCAACGGCCTGAACATGAACGGCGTCTCGGCCTTCACCCAGCAGATCATCATCGGCCTCGTCATCCTCGGCACGGTCTGGATCGACCAGCTCCGCAACCGCCGCTGACGACGGCACGCCGCCAGGCTTTGCCCGGCGAACCGAATGCCTGCGGACGAGCCATCGCCCGCGGACAAGAAGGAAGGCCAACTTCCCGCACGCTCAGCCTTTGATTTACATCCCATCAAAATGAAGTCTGGAGGAATATCAATGCGTAAGCTCATCGTCGGCGCGCTCGCGTCCGTCGCCGCCATCTGGGCGTTCTCCTCTTCCGCGCAGGCCGCGGACAAGGAAATCGCCGTCATCGTCAAGACCGTGAACTCCACCTTCTGGCAGAACGTCCAGAAGGGCGCGAACGCGGCGCTCAAGGACCTCAGCGGCTACACCATGACCTTCCAGGGTCCGGCCGCCGAATCCGCCATCGCCGACCAGGTCAACATGGTCGAAAACGCGGTGAACCGCCACGTCGCCGGCATCGTGCTCGCCCCGTCCGATCCCGACGCGCTCGTCCCGGCCATCAAGAAGGCCTGGGAAGCCCGCATCCCGGTGATCCTGATCGACTCGCAGGTCGCCGAAAGCGGCGAGCAGTACTATCAGGCGCTGCTCTCGACCGATAACCGCAAGGCCGGCGAACTCTGCGCCAAGGCGCTGATCGAGCGCATCGGCACCGAGGGCAAGATCGCGATCATGTCCTATGTCGCGGGCGCCGGTTCCGAGATCGGCCGCGTCGGTGGCTTCACCGACTACATCAAGGCGAACTCCAAGCTCGAGATCGTCGGCCCGTTCTACTCGCAGTCGCAGATGGCGACCGCGCTGAACCAGACCACCGACGTGCTGTCCTCCAACCCCGACCTGAAGGGCATCTTCGGCGCCAACGAGCCGACCGCCATCGGCATGGGCCGCGCGCTGGTGCAGACCGGCAAGGCCGGCAAGGTCGTCGGCGTCGGCTTCGACGGCAACGAGGACCTGCAGAACTTCGTGCGTGACGGGACGCTCGCCGCCATCGCCGTGCAGGGTTCGTTCCAGATGGGCCAGCTCGGCCTCGAGACCGTCGCCAAGGTGATCGACAAGCAGAAGGTGGAGAAGCACATCGACACCGGTGTCGTGATCGTCACCAAGGAGAACATCGACAGCCCCGCGGCGCAGAACGTTCTGTACTGACGCCCGCTCAGACGATCGGGTATCGCCCGCGGCTCCGGCCGCGGGCGGTATCCGCGTCGATCGGATTGCAGCCCGCCCGGCTTCAATCCCGTCGACGCCATCCGGTTCGGCCCGGCCGCGGCCGAACCTCGCGACCGAACCCGGCCCGTCGAAGCGCCGTCGCATCCATTTGCCGTCCTGCGGTGGGCCATGATTTGATGGCCGGCGCGGTGCCGGTGAGGCAGGCTCGCGGCCGGTGGCGCGACTGCGCCCGTCGAGGTTTGATCCATGCGGATTGATGCACACCAGCACTTCTGGCTCATGCGCGACCGGGTCGGCGAGTGGCCGCCGCAGGATCTTGCCGCGATCTACCGCGATTTCCTGCCGCCGGATCTGGAGCCGACGCTCGACGCGGCCGGGGTCGACGGCACCGTGGTGGTGCAGTCGCTGCCGACGGTGGCCGACACCCGGTTCATGCTGGGCCTCGCGGACGACCATTGCTTCATCCTCGGCGTCGTCGGCTGGGTCGATCTCAAGGCAGCCGACGCCCCCGCCCGGATCGCGGAACTCGCCGCCTACCCGAAGCTGAAGGCGCTGCGGCCGATGCTGCAGTCGCTGCCGGATGCCGACTGGATCGACGATCCCGCCCTCGATCCGGCCGTGGAAGCCATGATCGCGCACGGCCTGCGGTTCGATGCGCTGGTGTTTCCGCAGCATCTCGAAGCGCTGGCGCGGTTCGCGGACCGGCATCCCACGCTTCCGATCGTGATCGACCACGGTGCGAAGCCGTTCATCGCCACCGGCGCGTTCAGTTTCTGGCGTAGCGCCATGGCGCGGCTCGCGGCGATGCCGCAGGTCTCGTGCAAGCTTTCGGGCCTCCTGACCGAAGCCGGAGACCGGCGCGACCTGCCGTCGCTGCGGCCTTATATCGAAACGATTCTCGAACTGTTCGGCCGCGACCGCGTGCTCTGGGGCAGCGACTGGCCGGTCCTGCGCCTTGCCGGCACCTACGAGGCGTGGCTCGACATGTGCCTGCGCCTCGTGCCGGAAGCCGACCACGATGCCGTGTTCGGGGGTAACGCACGCACGTTCTACCGGCTCGAAGCGCCCGATGCGCGCCGCGCCGTCCCCAGCAAGTCCCCCTCCTCCGTTCCGATCGAGTAACCACCATGCTGACGATTACCTGCGAAACGCCCCGCACCCTGAGCGCGAGCGACACGGCAAAGCCGGTCCGCGGCGAAGGTGAGGTTCTGGTGCGCATCAAGCGCATCGGGGTGTGCGGAACGGACCTGCACATCTTCACCGGCAACCAGCCCTACCTGTCCTATCCGCGGGTGATGGGCCACGAGCTGTCGGGGCTCGTCGAGGAGGCGCCGGAGGGTTCGACGCTGGAGGCCGGCGATCCGGTCTACGTCATCCCCTACCTGTCGTGCGGCCAGTGCCGGGCCTGCCGCATCGGCAAGACCAACTGCTGCCGGAACCTGCAGGTGCTGGGCGTGCACCGCGACGGCGGCATGACCGAGTATCTGAGCCTGCCGCAGCAGTTCGTGTGCAAGGCCGAGGGCATCACCCTCGACCAGGCGGCGATGATCGAGTTCCTCGCGATCGGCGCCCACGCGGTGCGGCGCGGCGCCGTTCATGCCGACCAGCACGTGCTGGTGGTCGGTGCCGGCCCGATCGGCATGGCGGTGGCGATCTTCGCCGGCCTGCGCGGCGCGGCCGTCACAGTGCTCGACACCCGGGCCGACCGCCTCGCCTTCTGCGCCGCCCATCTCAACGTCGCGCACACCGTGCAGATCGGCGAGACGGACATCGACGAACTGTCCCGCATCACCGGCGGCGACTTCTTCGACGTGGTGTTCGACGCCACCGGCAACCCCAAGGCGATGGAGCGCGGCTTCCGCTTCGTCGGCCACGGCGGCGCCTATGTGCTGGTCTCCATCGTCTCCAGCGACATCACCTTCTCCGATCCCGAGTTCCACAAGCGCGAGACGACGCTGCTCGGCAGCCGCAACGCGACGGTGGAGGATTTCGAGACCGTGATGGCGGCGATGCGGGCGGGCCGCATCCCCTCGAACGCGCTCAACACCCACCGCATGACGCTCGCCGAGGTGCCGGCGCTGTTCTCCGGACTGCTCGATCCCGCCGCCGGGGTCGTCAAGGCGATCATCGAGGTCTGATGTCCACGCTCTCCACTCCCATCCTCCAGTTCGGCACCAGCCGCTTCCTCCAGGCCCACGCAGACCTGTTCGTGTCCGAGGCGATGGATGCGGGCGAGGCCCTCGGCCCCATCGCCGTGGTCCAGACGACCGCCAGCCCCGAAAGCGCCGCGCGCATCGCAGCGATGGCCGACGGCGCGGGCTATCCGGTCCGCATCCGCGGCCTGAAGGCCGGCGAACGCATCGACGAGGAGCGGCGCGGCCGTGCCGTGCGCCGCGCCTTGCAGGCCGGCCGCGACTGGGCGGAGGTGCGCCGCATCGCCGTCGAAGAGGCGGCCGTGATCCTCTCCAACACGGGCGACCGCGG
>JAEZMP010000503.1 GCA_023442215.1 Pseudomonadota bacterium | reverse complement strand
GCGCGGTCGAGCACGAGCGGGTTCCCGGTGACAGACGGGACCACAACGCACTGCACCGAAAAAGGATCACGCGCGGCACCTCTTTTGCCGACTGAAGCGCGGAAGCGCTGCCGGTAATGCCCGGCGGGCCTCCCGTCTCACCGCGAAGCGGCGACCGCGACGCCCGCGCCGATCATCGCTCCGCCGGCGGCCCGGTTGAGGCGGCGAACGGCTCCTGGCGTCCGCAGCAGCACACGCGCACGCGAGGCAAGCATTACATGTCCGCCCACCACCACGGCCTCCACCGCCAGCACGACGCCCGCGAGCACGGCGACATGGCCGGGCGTCAGCGATGCGCCGACCACGTTCGGCAGCAGCGCGAGATAGAACAGCGGCATCTTGGGGTTGCCGAGATTGAGGGCGAGCCCCGTGACGAACACCGCCGGCAGGCCACGCTTGCCTGCTGCGGGCTCCGACGCTGGCAGCACCGGCGCCGCCACCCAGAGTCGCAGGCCCATCCACACCAGATAGGCGGCGCCGGCATAGCGCAGCACCGTCATGGCCGTCCCCATCTCGGCGGCGACGAAGGAAAGCCCGAACGCGGCGAGCGACAGGAAGACGAGGATGCCTGCGACCGTGCCGATGCCGTAGGCGATGCCGGAGGCCGGGCCATGCGAGATCGTGCGGGAGACGATCGTCAGGTTGTCGGGACCGGGACTGGCCGCGAACACGAAGAACGCCGCGGCGAACGCGAGCACGGTGGAGATATCCATGGCTCTCTCCGCTTCCAGAGTCCGTGCGGCCTATATCCGCTTCGCTCGCGGCGTGGATGACCGCACCCCGTCACACCAGGAACAGGCCGTCGCTCTCCCGGACCGCGATGACGACATCCTGATAGTCGTTGTCTCCGGCATCGCGGAGAATGTCCTCGAAGCCGACCTCAAGATAGCCGCCGCCCCCGATCGTACCCGACAGCACCTGCTCCGTCCCGTTGGGATTGTAGGCGGCGAAGGAGTGGAACACCTCCGCATCCGAGAGAAAGCCCCGGCTCTGGCTGTAGAGCACCCACGGGGAGCCACCCTCCGTCGAAAGGCCGGCGGTGCTCACGAACGACAGATCGTCGGGCAGGTCTCCATAGCTCTCGTAGCCGTTCTGGACGAGGAAGAACCCGATCTGCTGCCCGTCTCCCGGCTTGCCGAGATTGACCGTCTCGCCGGAGGCGGCGGCTGCGAGGGTGTTCTCGAACAGGAGATGGACGTCCGAAATGGTGCCGTTCAGCGACACGCTGTAGTAGCCGAGCATGTTGCTGTAGGACGAAACCGCCGATTCGATCTGCACCGAGAACCCGACCGAGCCGTCGCCGGCCATGAAGGCCGGATTGGCGATGCCGTTGATCAGCCCCGGTGCGACGCTGACGCCTTCCGCCAGGGCCGGCAGGTAGTCGACGAAAGAGAAGGCGGTGTGCATCTGGCCTTCGGTCTGGCGGGCGACGGCCATGAAGTCGCCGCCGGACAAATCACCGCCGATCGTGAAGCTCGATCCGCCGGCGCTGACGATCGCGCCATCCGCGGTCCGCAGGATGGAGATGTCGGCTCGGGCAAGGCCCGTGCCGAGGATGCCGATCACGTTCGAAAGGCCGAGCCCGGCAATGGAATCGCCGTTGAGATCCGCCAGCGTATCGGCGAGCACGCTCCCGCCGCTGCCGAACGGGTTCTCCGAGGTTCCGAACACGATGAAGTCGCCGTCCGGTCCGCCGCTGATCCAGTCGCTGCCGGCGACACCGTAGATGTGGTCCCGTCCGGCGTTGCCGATCAGCACGTTGTTGAGCTCCGTGCCGATGATGACGTCGTTGCCGAAGCCGGCGATGGCGGTTTCGATCACGGTGTCCGGCGCGATGGCGATGTTGTTGGCGAGCCCGGCGACGCTGGAGAAGCTGCCCGGCGTGAGCCGGATGAAGGCATCGGCCGTGAAGCCGGACACGTCGAGCACGTTGCCGATGCCGCCGTCCCAGATGGTCAGGACCGGAGCCGTGTTGATGGAGAAGTCGAAGATCGCCTTCAGCGGGCCTTCGATGTTCGAATTGAAGCCGAACACCTGGCCGCCGGAGGACAGCGGACCGTCGACCGGCACGCCGTAGAGCCTCTGCACGGCGGCGATGTCGAGGATCATCGGCGTCTGCAGGTCGCGGTTGCTGCCGTCCGGCGTCTGACCCCAGTCGGTCCCCGTCACCGTGTAGCTGCCGTAGTAGGCGGCGTTGGTGCTGCGGTAGTTGATGTAGGACATCAGCGACCACAGGTTCACGTCGTAGGGGCCGAACTGTTGGGTGGCCGGATCGGCGTTGCCGTTGTAAGGCCCGCTGTGACCGAGCCCCAGCCCGTGGCCGAGTTCATGGACCACGGTCGAGAAGGGGTAGCCGCCCTTCAACTGCAGATCCGTGCTGATCGGCCCAAAATCACCCTCATCCGTGGCGATGGAGAGGTATGGCACGCCGGGAACCGGGCTGTTGAGGATGTCACTGCCCACCGGCAGGGTGTCTTCGGAATCGAAGGTCCAGAACGCGCCCGCCGTTCCGCGCCGGATTTGGAAGTCCGCGGCGCCGTCGGGCGCCTCCACGAAGGCAACGTTGGCGACCGCCGACCAGAGCGCCATCGCGGTGACGAACGCCTCGCGCTCCGTGGCCGTCCAGTCGGAGGAGTCCTGGAAGGAATAGGAGATCGTCGCCGGCGTGCCCGGCTGTGGCGCGCCCCACTTCGTCTCGTTGGAATCGGGATAGTAGAGCGCCGGTATCGTGTCCGACTGCCACGTCGAGAAGGCGTAAGGCGTCAGAAATCCGTTGCCGTCCACGCCCGATATGAACGCGATCTGCGCGTCGTAGCCATTGTCGATCGACATCGTCCCCTGCCCCGCTTCATGCACGCGATCAGCCGCGCCGGTCTCCGAGCCGGCGCGTCGCCCTCATCCTCATCACGGGGGTATTCTAGTCTGTCCCGGGCGCGGCCGTGAACCTCTCCCGTGCCCCTCAGCCTTCACGATCGCGCGCCGTCCAGAGCGCTTTCCGCTCTGAACGGTCTACGCTCTATCCGCGGTCGAGGATGTCCCTGACGCGCGTCGCGAGCTGTTCGAACGTGAAGGGCTTGGAGATCAGGTGCACGCCCGCGTCGAGCCGGCCCTGGTGGACGATGGCGTTGCGCGAGTAACCGGTGGTGAACAGCACCTTCAGGCCCGGACGCAGTTCCACGGCGGCATCGGCGAGCACCCGTCCGGTCTTGCCCGGCAGGACAACGTCCGTGAACAGGAGATCGATCTTCCGGTCCGACCGCAGGATCTCCAGGGCCGCGTCGGCTTCCGGTGCCTCGATCACCGCATAGCCGAGTTCCGACAGCACCGTCGTGCTGTAGGCCCTGACGTCGTCATTGTCCTCGACGACGAGGACGACCTCGCCGGCGCTGCTCGCCGGCACCGCGGGCTCCGGTGCGCCGACGCGGTCGGCGACCTTGCCCATGTAGCGGGGGAAGTAGAGCTTGACCGTCGTGCCCTGGCCCGGCTCGCTATAGACCGTCACGTGGCCGCCGGACTGCTTGACGAAGCCGTAGACCATGCTGAGACCGAGGCCCGTTCCGCGCCCCGTCTCCTTGGTGGTGAAGAACGGCTCGAACACCCGGCCGAGCGTCTCCCGCGACATGCCCATGCCGGTGTCGCTGACCGCCAGCATGACGTACTGGCCCGGGATGACCTCGGTGTCGACGGCCGTGTAGCCTTCGTCGAGCGCGGTGTTCGCGGTCTCGATGGTCAGCCGCCCGCCTTCCGGCATGGCGTCCCTGGCATTGACGGCGAGGTTGAGGATGGCGTTCTCGAGCTGGTTCTGATCGACCTCGACGGTCCAGAGCCGCGGCGACAGCACGCCCTCCAGTTCGATCGGCTCGCCCAGCGTCCGGTGCAGCAGCTCCGTCATCTCGCGGACCAGCAGGTTAAGGTCCAGCGGCTTGGGCTCCAGCGGCTGGCGCCGCGAGAACGCCAGAAGCCGTCCCGTCAGGTTCGCCGCCCGCTGGGCGCCCTGCAACGCCATGTCGGCGGCGCGGGCGATGCGGGCATCCTCGCCCGGCCGGCTGCGCTTGATGGTGTCGAGCCCGCCGATGATGACGGTGAGCAGGTTGTTGAAGTCGTGCGCGACGCCACCGGTCAGCTGGCCGACGGCCTCCATCTTCTGCGCCTGCCGCAAGGCGTCCTCGGCCATGGCGCGCTTGGCGACTTCCTGCGCCACGCGGTCCTCGAGGTGGGCGTTGAGCACCTGCAGTTCCGCCTCCGCACGCCGCCGCTGTCGCAGCTCGTGGTCCGCCGCCTGAAACAGCTGCGCGTTGTCGAGGGCGATGGCCGCCTGGCTGGCGAGGCCGAGGACGCGATCCTCGGCGACATCGTCGAACACGCCGGCATCGGAGTGCCCGAAGAACAGCCCGCCGAGCACCTCGCCCGTGCGCGATCTGACCGGCACGGCGAGATAGCTGCGCACGCGCAGGTTGCTCTTCAGCAGATCCTGGTATTGCGCCATGCGGCTGAAGTCCGGATCCGTGGTGACGTCCGGCGAGCGTACGGCCGCGGCCCCACCGAATGCCTGTGCGAACAGATGAGTATCGCTCGGCATCGGAAAGCTGGCGAACACCTCCGCCGAGGCTCCCGACAGTGCGGAAAGCCGGTAGCGTCTGCCCTCGGCATCGGCGAGGTTATAGAAGAAAGCCCCGCATTCGGCGCCGGTGATCTCGACCGCGGCGTCTGCGATGGTCTGGACAAGCCGGCTCTGATCGAGGTCGCCGGAGATGGCCGCGGCTGCGCGAACGAGGATCTGCAGCGCCCGCGTCTGTTCCATCAGCGCCGCGCTTGCCGCCTTTTCTTCGGTGACGTCGATGACGATGCCGACCATCCTCTTGTGGCCCATGTCGTCGGTCTCGACCCGGCCACGCGCGATGACGATGCGTTCCTCGCCGGACCCATGGACGCGATATTCCGCCTCATAGGGCTCCCCTGTTTCGACCGAGCGGTCGAGCCGCGCCAGGACGCGGTCCTTGTCCCTCGCGTCGAGCGCATGCAGGAACTCCCCGCGCGGAAGGCCGATCTCTGCTTCCGGTCCGGCCACGCCGAACACCTCCACCAGCGGCCCCTGGAACGCGATGCGGTCGCTGTCCACGTCCCATTCGAACACCGCGACGCGCCCCGTCGACAGCGCGAGCGAGAGCCGGTCCTGGGTCATCAGGTAGCGCTGCTCGCTGCGGAAGACGGCGCGGTTGGCCTCCCGGCGGACTTCCGCCATCTGGATGTTGGAATGAACCCGCGCCAGCAGCTCGCGGGCCGCGAACGGCTTGATCAGGTAGTCGTCGGCACCGGCCTCCAGCCCCTCGACCTTCGCCTCCTCCCCCGCCCGGGCGGAGAGCATCAGGATGGGGACCTCCGCCAGCGACGGATCGCTGCGGATGCGCTTCAGAAGGCCGAAGCCGTCGAGCCGGGGCATCATCACGTCGGTCAGGATGAGATCCGGCTTGCGCGCGCGGGCGGCGGAGAGAGCGACCTCGCCATCACCGGCGGTGTCGACGAGATAGCCCTGGGACTGGAGCAGGCGGCGGACATAGGCTCGCATGTCGGCGTTGTCGTCGGCGAGCAGCACGCGCTTGCCGGCCGGCTGCGCGGCGGGGGCCTGTGCGGCGATGGCGCCGAGCCCGGGCACCGACAGCTCTCCATCGATATCGAGCCCAGGCCCGCCGTCGGGCAGCCAGCGCAGCGCCTCCTCGACGAATTCGTGCGCGCGGACGACGTCGGCCTCCTCGGAAAGTCCCGCCCTGACGTGCTCCGGCGGCAAATGCTCGCGGCCGAACGGCAGGGCGACGGTGAAGGCCGTGCCGACGCCCGGCGTACTCTCGACCGCGATCCGCCCACCGTGAAGCTTGACCAGCTCATGGACAAGGGCGAGGCCGATGCCGCTTCCCTCGTAGCTGCGGCCCTGCACGCCCTCGATGCGGTGGAACCGCTCGAACAGCTTCGGGATCTCGTGTTCCGCGATGCCGATGCCGGTATCGCGCACCTCGATCGTGGCCCACCGCCGGTCGTCGGACGGTGTCACGCTGACGCTGATTTTGCCATCGAGGGTGAACTTGAAGGCATTCGATAGAAGATTGAGGAGAACCTTCTCCCACATCTCCCGGTCGATATAGACCGCTTCGGGGAGCGGCTCGCACTTCAGATCGAGCGCCATCCCGGCCCGCTCGATCGCCGAGCGGAAGCTGGAGGCGATCTCCGCGCTGAATCTCGCAAGGTCGGTCGGAACGTAGGTCGCGCGGATGCGACCGGCCTCGATCCGCGAGAAATCGAGCAGGCTGTTGACGAGCCGGAGCAGGCGCGTGCCGTTGCGATGCGCCAGCTCCGCCTGCGTCCGCATATCCTCCACCGATCCGTCGACCGAGAGAAGCTCTTCCAGCGGCCCGAGCATCAGCGTCAGCGGCGTGCGGAATTCGTGGCTGACATTGGAGAAGAACGCCGTCTTGGCGCGGTCGAGCTCGGCCAGCGCCTCGGCCCGCCGCCTCTCTTCCTCGTAGGCGTCGGCATTCGCGACCGCGGCCCCGATCTGGCCGGCGGCGAGGCCGAGGAAGCCCCGGTATGCCTCGTCGAACAGCCGGTATGGATTGAGGCCGACGACCAGGATGCCCGCGCGTCCGGTTTCGCCGGACTGGGGGACCGGCAGCACAGCCGCCGTTGTCGTGGCCCTGTCCCACGCACCGGTCGGTGCCGCGCCGCCGAAGAGCCCGGCGATGCCCTCGACCACCACCGGCTCGTGCGTCCGCAGCACCTCCGCGATCGGCCATGGCGACGTGGCGTCTGCCGGAAGCGTGACCGGAGCCGCCGGGTGTCCCGCAGCGACGCCGTGGCTGGCGGCGAGGACGGCGCCGTCCTCGTTCGGCGAAATCATGTAGAGCAGTGAGAAGGTCAGGTCATACGGGTCGGTGGCAAGCGCCGTCGCGCTGCGCTGGCATGTTTCGGTCCATGAGCGGACATCCGCGGTATGGGCCGCGAGCTCGCTGAGGAGCTTCAGCTGGCGCTCGCCGATCACGCGCTGGGTGTCGTCGGTGTTGGCGCAGATGATGCCGCCGGGATCGCCGTCGTCGTCCGGGATCGGACTGTAGGAGAACGTGTAGTAGGTTTCCTCGGCGTAGCCGTGGCGCTCCATGATCAGGAGCTGCTCCTCGACATAGGTGCCTTCGATCCCGCCCATGGCGGTGTTGAGCATCGGCCCGATGTCCGGCCATATCTCCCGCCACACCTCGGCCGTCGGCTTTCCGAGCGCCCAGGGATGCTTGCCGCCGATGATCGACTTGTAGGCATCGTTGTAGAGATAGATCAGCTCCTCGCCCCAGCCGATCCAGATCGGCTGTCGCGACGTCAGCATGATGCGGACGGCCGTCCTCAGGCTCTGCGGCCAGGATTCCGGCGGGCCGAGGGGGCCGCTCGCCCAGTCATAGCCTCGGATGAGGGCCCCCATCTCGCCGCCACCGGCAAGGAATCGGAGCGCGGCGGGATGGTTGTCCGTCTCGGGAAGCCTGGGTTCGCTCATGGTCGTCCGTCTGGCTGCCATGCTTTGGTGAAGCGGCTTGGGCTGCGGGCGGGATCAGGCCTCCCTCTCGAGCGCGGCTGAGAGCGCGCCTGAGAGGTCCTTCATCTTGAATGGCTTGGAAACGACGGTGCGGCCGCGGAATGCCGGCGGCAATCCCGCCGCGCCGTATCCGCTGGCAAAGGCGAACGGAACGCCCCGCTTGGCGAGAAGATCGGCGACGGGAAACACCTCTTTGCCGCGCAGGTTGATGTCGAGAAGCGCGAAGTCGAACCCCCCTTCGTTCACCCGCTCGATCGCCTCGTCGACGCTGCTCGCGGTCGCGGTGAGCGAGCAGCCGAGATCGTAGAGCATGTCTTCGACCGACATGGCGATCAGGCTTTCGTCTTCGACGAGAAGGACCCGTACCCCCTCCAGTCCCATCTTCATCTCCGATGCTGCTGCGCCCGGCGCCCGCCAATCCAGATTTTCGAGTATCCGGGCCGGACGCCCGCTCTTCAAACGACTTCCCTTGCTGATTCAGCCCCATACCGGAACGGTCGAATCCGGACCGTGGGTCAGGCCCGGCTAAACGCGGCATCGCCGGTCTCGTTCCATGACGGGCGCGCGAAAATGCGTCGCTGCCCGAAAGCGTTCCGGCAGGAACCGGAGCGCCGTCGTGCAGAGCGATCAGCTTCAGGATCACAAGGCGAAACCGTCTCGACGATGAGGAGGCGCCCATCGTTGCGCGACTGGCGATACGGGCGGCAACGCGCCCGCATTCATGCCTGCCAGCCCATCCTCCGGTGCGTCCGCACCGTCAATGGGCCGGCTGCGACTGCTTCGCCCGCGAGACGATCTGGGTCGGGTTGACGAACCGCAGTGCCAGCACCAGCCAGAACAGCGTCGTCACCATGTAGACCACGGCCATGGCATCGATCGATTGAGACGCGCGCACGCCCGAGGCGAACACCGCATAATAGAGCGAGACCACGAGGGTCTGGCTCGTCGGTCCGGCGACGAGGAAGGTCAGCTCGAACATCGCGATCGTGCGCACCAGCACCAGCAGCAGCGCGGCGAGCATTCCCGGCAGCAGCAGCGGCAGCAGGATGCGGACGAACAGGCTGCCGGTGCCCGCCCCGAACACCCGGGCGGCGGCTTCGACGCGCGGGTCGATCTGCTCGATGAAGGGCACCATGACCAGCACCACGAACGGGATCGACGGCACCAGATTGATGATCACGACGCCCCAGAAGCTTCCCCCGAGCCCGACCTGATAGAGCAGCGTGGCGAGCGGGATGCCATAGGTCAGCGGCGGCACCAGCATCGGCAGCAGGAACACCAGCGTGACCAGCCGCTTGCCGGGAAAATCGCGCCGCGCCAGCGCATAGGCTGTGGTGATGCCGATCAGGCCGGACAGGAGCGTGACGAGGAAGACGATCTCGAACGTCACGATGAGCACGTCGGTCAGCTGGAATTCCCGCCACGCGGCGAAATACCAGCGCGTGGTGAAGCCCGTCGGCAGCCACGTGCCGAGCCAGCGTGTCGCCAGCGAGTTCACCACGACGGTGGCGATGACCCCGGCGAGGTTGAGGATGAACAGCACCGCCACGGCCCACACCGCCGTGCGCCACAGCTTCGATCCGATGCCACGGTCGCGGATCATGGGGGTCAGCCTTTCGTGCCGCCGGCCGGACCGCGGTAGAACAGGCCGCGCAACCCGAGCACAAGCAGAATGACGGCGAACTGGACGACGCCCATGATGATGGCGATCGCCGAGCCGAGCGAGTGGTTGTATTCCTCGAAGGCCGCCGTGTAGGCCGCGATCGAGATGACGCGCGTCGGCCCCGCGGGCGCGCCGAGCAGCACCGCGGAGGGGAACACCGCGAAGGCCTGCACGAAGGCAAGACAGAACGTGACCGCGAGCCCCGGCACCAGAAGCGGCAGGAAGATGCGCGTGAACCGGCGCCGCGCGCTGGCGCCGAGCGTCGCCGCCGCGTGCTCGATCGCCGGGTCGATGCCGGATACGTAGGACAGCGTCAGCAGGAAGGCGAACGGAAAGCCGGTGATCAGCAGCGAGGCGAACACGCCCCAGTAGTTGTTCGTGAGCCGGATCGGGGCGTCGAGCAGGCCGATCGTCAGCAGCGTCCGGTTGAACCAGCCCTGTGGGCCGAGGAAGTTGAGCAGGCCCTCCGCCACCAGCACCGTGCCGAGGGTGATCGGCAGCACCAGGATGATGGTGAGCAGCCGCTGGTGACGCATCAGCCGGACGCGGAACGCGATCGGTACCGCGAGCGCGAGATTGAGCACCGTCACCGGCAACGCGAGCCAGAGCGTGGCGCCGATGGTGTCGTAGAGGAACGGATCGGAGAAGAAGCGCCGATAGTTCTCGAACCATGGTCCGGTGGCGGGCGTGATCGAGTCCACCACGCCGTAGGCGAACGGATAGATGAACAGCGCCAGCACCGCGAGAAGCCCCGGCAGCACGAGCAGCGTGGTGCCGTCGAACCCGCGGGCCGCGAGCCGGGTGCGCAGCGACGGCCGGGCCTGCCGGTAGCCAATGCCGAGTGCCGCGTCGCTCATGCCCGCGCCTCCGCAAAGACGAGGGTGCGCGCCGGATCGAAGCGCAGGGACACGGCCTCGCCCGCCGGCAGCGCGGTGTCGGCGCGGAAATAGGCGGTCGTCTCGTCGGTCAGCGTCGCGGCGCCGAACCAGGCGCGCCCGCGATATTCGATGGAGCGCACGACCGCCTGGATGCCGCCGTCTGCGCGCGCCGCGACGAGATCCTCCGGTCGAATCGCAACGGAGACGGCGGACCCCGGCGCGTGGGCCATCGCCGCGGGCAGTACGAGACGGCCGCCCGCGATCTCGACAGTGCCGGCGCCGTCGGCGATCCGGCCGGAGACGCGGGTGCGGAAGCCCATGAAGTCGGCGACGTCGGCGCTCGCCGGCCGCTCGTACAGGTCTTCCGGCGTGCCGACCTGGCGGATCACGCCGTGCGACATCACCACGATCCGGTCGGCGAGCGACAACGCCTCGTCCTGATCGTGGGTGACATAGATCGTGGTCGAGCCGATGGCGTCGTGGATCGCCCGGATCTCCGCGCGCATCTCGAGGCGCAGCTTGGCGTCGAGGTTGGAGAGTGGCTCGTCCATCAGCACCAGCGGCGGGCGGATCACGATGGCGCGGGCGATCGCCACGCGCTGCTGCTGGCCGCCGGAGAGCTGGCCGGGCAGCTTGTCGGCCTGGGACTTCAGCCGCACCAGATCGAGCGCCGCGTCGACCCGCTGCTCCGCCTCGGCGCGTGGAACGCCCTGCATCGCGAGGCCGAAGCCGACATTCTTGCGGATCGTCATGTGCGGGAACAGCGCATAGGACTGGAACACCATGCCGAACCCGCGCTGCTCGGGCTGGAGTTCGTGGATCGCGCGGCCGTCGACGCGGATCTCGCCGCCGGTGAGCGGGATCAGGCCGGCGATGCAGTTGAGCGCCGTCGACTTGCCGCAGCCGGAGGGACCGAGCAGCGCGATGAATTCCCCGCGGTCCACGGTCAGGTTGATCCCGTCGAGCGCGCGGTAGGTGCCGAACGCCCTCTGCAGGTCGATGAGTTCGAGGCGGCCGCCGCCGGCGGAGGGCGCCGCGGCACGGCCGGCCGCGCCGGCGAAGATGGTGTGGGCGGTCATCGCGTGCTTGCTCCCGAAGG
>JAEZMP010000158.1 GCA_023442215.1 Pseudomonadota bacterium | reverse complement strand
CCGGCCGAAACCGTCTCCACGGTGGCATCGAGCGCCCGCATGGCGACCGCCATGTCGCTCGGGTGCGTGGCGATGCAGTGCTCGCTTGCCCCGATCACCGCCAGCTGGCGGCTGACGCCGTCGAGGGCCGAACAGCCGCTGCCCGGCGTGCGTTTGTTGCACGCCATGTTGGTGTCGTAGAAATAGGGGCAGCGGGTCCGCTGCAGCAGGTTGCCCGCCGTCGTCGCCTTGTTGCGCAACTGGCCCGATGCGCCCGCGACGAGGGCGCGCGTCAGGACGCCGTAGTCCCTCCGCACCCGCTCGTCGGCCGCAAGATCGGTGTTGCGGACGAGCGCTCCGATCCGCAGCCCGCCATCGTCCGTCTCCTCGATCCGGTCGAGCCCCGTCCCGTTGACATCGACGAGATGGGCCGGCGTCTCGATCTCGTGCTTCATGAGATCGAGGAGATTTGTGCCGCCGGCGATGAAGCGGGCGCCCTCAACGCTCGCCGCCGCAGCGGCGGCCTCGGCCGGGTTCGTCACGCGCTCGTAGCTGAAGGGCCTCATGTCCGTTGCTCCGCGACATCGCGGATGGCCGCGAGAATGTTGGCATATGCACCGCAGCGGCAGATGTTGCCGCTCATCCGCTCGCGGATTTCCGCGTCCGTCGGCGCGATGCGGGCCGTCAGGTCCCCCGTGACGTGGCTCGGAATGCCCGCTTCGATCTCCTCCAGCACCGCCCCGGCGGAGCAGATCTGCCCCGGCGTGCAGTAGCCGCACTGGTAGCCGTCATGCTCGACGAACGCCGCCTGCATCGGGTGCATCGCCTCGGGAGACCCGAGACCCTCGATGGTGATGACCTCGTCGCCCTCGTGCATCACCGCAAGCGTCAGGCACGCGTTGATGCGGCGGCCGTTCACCGTCACCGTGCAGGCGCCACACTGACCGTAATCGCAGCCCTTCTTGGTGCCCGTCAGGTGCAGAATTTCGCGCAGCGCGTCGAGCAGCGTGGTGCGATGGTCGACATGGAGCGTCCGATCCGCGCCATTGATCCGCAGCCGCACCGTCGAGGCTTCGGTTGCGTTCGCGGGGCGAGCGCCGCCTTTTGGGGCTGAGGGTGACGGTCCGGCGGTCGCCGTCTCGGACCGCGCGTCGCAGGACACGGATGCGAGGTCGGCCGTCAGCGGCTCATGTCGCTGGATGTCGCTGGGGTTCCGGTCGTTCATGCCGATCCTTTCGCAGTCTCGCCCGATGCCGGGCCGCCCGCCCGGACTTCCGGGGGAGGCGCCGGGCCGCAGCCCGTGGGCAGCCGGGCGGTAGCCAAGCGCTCATCAGGCGCAGTCGACCGCCTCGTCGCATGAGCGGTGGGCGACAACGCCCCCACACTCCTGCCGATGCCTTGGAGGCGCGCGGCCGGCCGTTCGCCGTCGTCGCCGCGCATGATCGCGACCGTGCGCCGGCATGGAAACCGACCTTTGGCGTGGTTTCGAACGGTTCGAATGTGGTCCGTCCCGCCTGAGCAACGCCGGCTCCGCGGTCGGGTTCCGCCCGGGCGTGGAACGGTCCGCAAGGCCGCCTTGGCGGGAAAGCTCGGGGGTGCTGTGAGGCCGCTTTCGCCGCGGGTGTCGAACCAGCCCGGCACCGGCTGCGTTAGCTCGGCAGGAATGCCGAACGTGCCCGCGTGACCGGGCGAGGAGGATGATGATGGAGCGACTGGAAACGACGATCACCGGGCGCGCGCTCGCCTTGAAGATGAGCGCGGCTTTCCCGGGCACCGACTGGGTCGGGTTGATGAAGGATCGCGCGGGCGTCTCCCGCGACTATGTCGAATGGCACCTGCAGGAGGACATGACGCCGCCGGATGCGATCCTCGCCGCCGCGGACGCGTTGCTGCGCCAGACGCCCGGCACGCACTGACGCCGCGGGGGCAGCGCCGTCCGTCACTCCCCGGCCGCCTCGGTCACTCCCGGCGCGCCGCCTTCTGCGGCGGCATCCGCCGCCACTCCGCCACCGCGGTCATCACGTCGGTGAGCAGTTCCTTCATGCCGTCGCGCGCCGCCTCGGGCTGACGCGCGGCGATGGCGTCGAGCACGCGCTGGTGCGCCGGCAGGTCGGCCGCCGCCGGCCCGAAGATGGCGCGGGTCGCTGGCGCCGTCACGGCGAGCGCGGTGCGGATCAGCGAGCCGAACGGCTGGAAGAAACGGTTGTTCGTCGCCGCGATGATGGCGCCGTGGAAGGCGCCGTCCGCCGCGAGAGGCTCGGCCTCGCCTTTCCCCGCCAGCACCATCTGCCCGAAGGCCGACCGGATCGCCTCGATCTGCTCGGCGGTCGCCACCTCGGCGGCAAGCCGGGCTGCCTCCGGCTCAATCCCGAGGCGGAGTTCCATCAGTTCGAGGATGATCGCCGAATCCGGGTTTCCTTCCCGAAGCCAGGCCAGCACCTCGCGGTCGAAGAAATTCCATGCGCTCGACGGCCGCACGCAGGTGCCGCGCCGGGGCCGGGATTCCACCAGGCCCTTGGCGGTGAGCATCTTCACCGCCTCGCGCACTGCGCTGCGGCCGACCGAGAAACTCGCCGAAATTTCCGCTTCGTTCGGCAGGATCGAGCCGGGGGGATAGCGTCCGGAGATGATCTCGCGCCCGAGCTGGTTCGATACATTGAAGGTAATGCTGCTGCCGGGATTCGACAGGCCCATTCCGATCCCCGTAGGCTTTTCAGGACGCCGAGGGTCTCTTCATACTGGGTTCCGGGCCGCTTGCCATGGCAAAGATCGGCCTTTGACCGTCAGCGCAGATCGTATTCGCCCCGGCAGCGCTGCCAGGACGCGAAATTCAATTCCAGCGATACCGATGCGCCGCCGCTGCATCCCGGGCGTGTCTCTAATCTCGTGTCTCGCGCCTCACGAGTCGGTTTCCTTCGCCGCCCCGGGCAGAAGCCCCGGCGCGACCCGCGCCCCGCTGCGGCGCCACAGCTGGAAGCGGGCATATTGCTCGTCGGCGAGCACGCCGATCAGGATCACGGCGCCCATCACCGCGAAGTTGAGCGAACTCGGAATGCCCAGCAGGTTGACGAGGTTCTGCAGGATCTGCAGCAGCACCGCGCCGAGCACGATGCCGAGCACCGATCCCTCGCCGCCGCGCAACGAGCAGCCGCCGAGCACGGCGGCGGCGATGCCGTAGAGCTCGTAGAAATTGCCATGGGACGCCGGCGCGATCGAGCGGGTGTACATCGCGAAATAGATCGACGACAGCCCCGCCAGCAGGCCCGCGATGACATAGGCCGCGGCGATCACCGCCCCGGTGCGGATGCCCGAATAGCGCGCCGCCTCCTCGTTCTTGCCGACGGCATAGAGATAGCGCCCGAACACCGAGCGGTGCAGCACCACCGCCATGATCGCCGCCACCACCAGGAAGGTGACGAAGCTGTGCGGCACGCCCCAGGTTCGACCCGTGGTCAGCCATTCGAGGGTCGGGAAGTTCTGCCCGAACTGGAAGCCGGCGGTGCCGTCGCCGGTGTACCAGCGGGCGATGCCGCGATAGAGCAGCAGCCCGCACAGGGTAACGATGAAGGCCTGCAGCCCCATCCGGACGATGAGGAAGGCGTGAAGCGCCCCGAGCAGCCCGCCCGCCAGCACCATCAGCACCAGCGCCAGCACCCAGTTCATCTCGTAGTTCGACAGGAGGTCGATGAAGATCACGCCGAGCAGCGCGAACATCGCCCCGACCGACAGGTCGATCCCGCCGACGATGATCACGAAGCCGGAGCCGATGGCGTAGAGCCCGAAAAGCCCGATCAGGTTCGCCGTGTTGGACAGGTTGATGGCCGAGACGAACCGGGGATTGAGGAAGCCCGTGATCGTGCCGATCACCAGGATCAGGATCAGAAGGCTGATGTCCTTCTTAAGCATCGGCGGTCTCTTTCCCAGTGTGGCCGGCAATCTCGGTATGCCCGACGGCGAGCCGCATCACGGCCTCCTCGCTCAGCTCAGCGCGTCCGAGCACGCCGGAAAGCCGTCCCTCGTGCATGACCGCGACGCGGTCGCTGACGCCGATGACCTCTTCCAGGTCGCTCGAGATCATCATCACCGCGACGCCGCTATCGGCGAGACCGCGCATCAGGTCGTAGATTTCCACCTTCGCGCCGATGTCGACGCCACGGGTCGGCTCGTCGAAGATGATCACCTTCGGCTTCATCGACAGCCACTTGGCGAGCACCACCTTCTGCTGGTTGCCGCCCGAAAGCGTGCCGACCCGCGCGTTGAGGTCGGCCGCCTTGATGCGCAGCGCCGTGCGCCGGGCGGCGGCATTGCGCCGTTCCGCCTGCGGCTGCACCAGCCCGAAGCGGGCATAGGACATCAGGTCCGGCAGCGAGATGTTGTGGGTGATGCTGAGATCGAGGATGACGCCGCTGTGCTTGCGGTCCTCCGGCACAAGGAAGATGCCGCGCCGCACCGCGTCGCGCGGGTGGGAAAGATGCAGCGGTTCGCCGTCGAGCCGCACCACGCCCGCCCGCGGCCGGTCGATGCCGAACAGCACCCGGGCGACCTCGCTGCGGCCCGAGCCGATCAGGCCGGCGAAGCCGAGAATCTCGCCGCGATGCAGCGCGAAGCTGACCGCGCCGTGGGCGTGGGAGCCGGCGTCGAGCCCCTCGACCTCCAGCACCGTGGCGCCGGCCACCTCGCGCGGCGCGGTGTAGAAATCGGCGACGTCGCGCCCGATCATCAGGCGGATCATCGCGCCGTGGGACATCCCGCTGCGGTCGAGCGCGCCGGCGAGCCGGCCGTCGCGCAGCACCACCACGCGGTCGGCGCAGCGCATCACCTCGCCGAGGCGGTGGGAGATGAAAATGATGGCAACCCCGCTCGCCTTCAGGTCCGCCACCGTCGCAAGCAGCCGCTCCGTCTCCGCCAGCGTCAGGCTTGAAGTCGGCTCGTCCATGACGATGACGCGCGCGCCCTGCGAGATCCCCTTGGCGATCTCCAATTGCTGGCGCTGGGCGATCGAAAGGCGCTCGACCTTGGTGTCCGCGGTGTAGTCGCAGCCTAGCCGGCGCAGGATCGGCTCCGCGTTCGCCCGCATCTCCTGCTGCCGGACGAGGCCGAAGCGCGACATTTCCCGGCCGATATAGATGTTGGCCGCCACGTCCAGGTTCTCGAACAGGTTGAGTTCCTGATGGACAAAGGCGATGCCGCTTTCCATCGCCTGCTTCACATTCAGCGCGGCGTGTTCGATGCCATCCACCACGATCGTGCCGCTCGTCGGCTGCACCACCCCGGCGAGGATCTTCATCAGCGTCGACTTGCCGGCGCCGTTCTCGCCGATGAGGCCGATCACCTCGCCGGCCGCCACCGAAAGCGACACGTCGGCCAGCGCCTTCACGCCCGGATAGGTCTTGTGGATGGCCTTCAGCTCAAGAAACGGAACAACGCTCATCACCATCACGCCGACAGGCCGGCCCGCGGAACGCGGGCAGGGGCACGCACACATCCGACGAAGAGGCCCCGGCCCGTGAAGGGAGCCAGGCCCATGAAGGGAAGCAGGCCGACGAAGAGAGCCCGGCCGATGACGCGGCCTCCGCCGATGAAAAGAGCCCGGGCGAATGCCGGCCGGGCCCTTCCGGTCACGCTGGTCGCGATCGGGCGCTCACTCGCGCCCTCACTTGCACCCTCACTTGCCCTGCATCTTGCGCAGTTCGGCGGCATAGGCGTCGACATTGTCG
>JAEZMP010000415.1 GCA_023442215.1 Pseudomonadota bacterium | reverse complement strand
CTGCTGGTGACGCCCGGCGTGCGCCCGGCCGGCGCCGCGGCGGGCGACCAGAAGCGCGTCGCCACGCCGGGAGAGGCGATCCGCGACGGCGCCGACATGCTGGTGGTCGGCCGCCCGATCGTCGGGGCGCCGGACCGGCGCGCGGCGGCGGACGCCATCGTCGCGGAAATCGCCGCCGCGCTCGGCTGAAGCGGAAAAGGCTGAGGCGGGACAGGCCGCCGGCGGTGGACTATTCCGCCGTGCCGCCCGGCGGAAACAAAAGGTCGATCTGCGCGGAGAACATCGCGCCGATATCGAGCGGCTCCGCCGGGTTGAGGATGCCGTTATAGACGATGCCGACCCAAATCGGCCCGACCAGAAGCTGCGGCAGCCGCACGAGCGCGTCGCAGGCAAGCTCGCCCCGCGCCCGGGCGCGCTCGGCGTGGCCACGGATGTGGTCCATCAGCGGTTCGAACACCTCGGTACGATAGACCTCCGCCAGGAACGGGAACTCCGCGCCCTCGGAGATGACGAGGCGGGCCACCGCGGCGCGCTGGGCGAACACGGCATTGGTCATCACCGGCGCCAGGGTGCGGCGGAAATAATCGCCGATCCGCTCGCCCGGCTCGATCTCGCGCTCCTCCGCCGCCGCGAGCACGTCGCTGACGATGTGGCGAACGACACCGGCGAACAGCGCCTCCTTGGTCGGGAAGTAGAGATAGGCCGTGCCCTTGGCGAGGCCGGCCCGCCGGGCGACAGCCGCCATCGTGGCACGCGAGAAGCCGTGCTCGAAGAATTCCTCGGCCGCCGCCTTCAAGATCGCCTCGCGCGTGCGGGCCGTCTTCTCCGGGCTCGGACCGCGCGTCTTCGCCGGGCGCGGCTCGCCACGCGGCCGCTCGCCCCCCGCCGCATCCCCGCGCGCCGCCGCTTCGCGTTCCGCCGGATCGCCGCCTGCCCTCGCGCCGCGCTTGCCGGCGTCGCCTGCCTGTTCATCCGCCGCCTTCAACGTCCATCCCCTCGATCCCGTGACGGAGACCCATTGACTTTAAATGACCACATGGTCATTTAAAGCATCGTTGCTTCCGATGCCATGGACGATCGCGCCTCTTCCACGCCGCTGCGACCGCCCTCGCATTCCCCGTTCCCGCCGTCCCATTCGTGGAGCCGTACCGTGGTCGCTGCCAGGCCGGTCTCGTGGCTGCCGTTTCGCGTCATCGCCCTCTCCCTCGCCATGGGAACGATGGGCGCGACCATGGCGAGCCCGCTGTTTCCATTCTACGCCGATCTCTGGGGACTGGCGGCGAGTTCGATCACCATCGTGTTCGTCTCGTACATGATCGGCGTGATGGCCGCCTTCCTGTTTCTCGGCCGCCTGACCGACCGGCTCGGTCCCGTGCCGGTGCTGCGGGCGGCGCTGCTTCTGATTCTCGGCGGCCTGTCGCTGTCGGCGACGGCCGGAGGCCTCGGGTCTCTGATCGCGGCCCGCTTCGCGATCGGCATCGCCTCGGGAATGGTGACGACCTCCGCGACGGTGGGTCTGGTGGCGTTCGAACCGGCCGGAGCGGTGCGCCGGGCGCCGCTGATCGCCTCGATGACGACCATGGCCGGCTTCGGGCTCGGCCCGCTCGTCGCCGGTGTCGCCGCGCAGCTCGCCGCCTCGCCACTCGTGACGCCCTATCTGGTGGTGCTCGCCCCGACGGCGCTCGTGTTCGGCGGCCTTCTCGCCGTGCGCACCGCCGGAAGCCGCCGCAATGCCGAGGCGGATGGCGCCCGCACGGTCCGCCTGTCGCTGATGCCGCGCCTCGTGCTGCCCGACCGCGAGGCCCTGCCCGGCTTCCTCGTCGCCTCGTTCGCCGTCTTTACCGCCTACGGCCTGTTCAGCCTGCTCGCCTCGCTCGCGCCGACGTTCCTAAAGGATTTGCTGCCCTGGCACGGACCGGCCGTGAGCGGCGTGGCGCTCGCGACGGTGCTGTTCTGCTCGGCCGGCGTGCAGTTTCCCGCCCGGCGGCTGGAGCCGAAGACCGGCCTGCGCATGGCGCTGTCGCTGATGGGCACCGGCGTGATCCTGCTCGGCCTCTCGCTCGGGCTGCACATCGCGCCGCTGTTCTTCGCCGCCGATCTCGCGATCGGCCTCGGGCACGGGCTTGCGTTCATGTCGGGCATCGCCATCGTCGACCGTATCTCCGGCGAGCACAACCGGGGCGGCCTGTTGTCCTCGTTCCTGTCCATCGGCTATCTCGGCACCATCGCGCCGATCCTGGCGGTCGGCTTCCTGTCCGACGCCGTCGGGGTCGCTAACGCGGTCATCGCGTTCTGCGCGGTGAGCACGCTCTCCACCGCGTTCCTGCTGTCCACGGCGCGGCTCGTGCCGGTGCACGCGCGGGCCGGCTGAGCTTTTGCCGGCCCTGCAGCCGCCGCCCGGCAATCGCAGGTGGCAGCCGGCATTTGCGCTCGCGGCGCCGCGAGCGCGGAACGCTTTTCTCCAAACCTCGTTGAAAGAGCATCAGCGTGCTTTTTCGCCGCCGCGCCGCCGGCTTTGTTGACAAAGTCCATCCAATAAATAGACATTGCAGGAAATTGAATTCCTGCAATCGCGTTTTCGGAGGGGCTCCCGATGAGGTCGACACCCAAAGCCAGACCCACCCGCCGCACCGTGCTCGGTGCCGTCGCCGCGGCGGCCTTCGCCGCAGGCCTCGGCGGCGCGGCGCTGCCGGCGATGGCGGACCAGACGCTGCTCAATGTCAGCTACGATCCGACCCGCGAGCTCTACAAGGACTATGACGCGGTCTTCGCCAAGCACTGGAAGGAAACCGCGGGCGAAACCGTCACGATCCGCGCCTCCCACGGCGGCTCCGGCGCACAGGCCCGCGCCGTCATCGACGGCCTGCAGGCCGACGTGGTGACGCTGGCGCTGGAAGCCGACATCGACGCCATCGCCAAGAAGACCGGCAAGATTCCGGCCGACTGGCGCAAGCGCCTGCCCAACAATTCCGCGCCCTACACGTCCACTATCGTGTTCCTCGTCCGCAAGGGCAACCCGAAGAACATCAAGGACTGGGGCGACCTCGTCCGCGACGACGTCGAGGTGATCACGCCCAACCCGAAGACCTCGGGCGGCGCGCGCTGGAACTACCTCGCCGCGTGGGCCTGGGCCGACAAGCACTTCAACGGCGACCAGGCCAAGGTGCGCGACTACATCACGCAGCTGTTCCAGCATGTGCCGGTGCTCGATACCGGCGCCCGCGGCGCGACCACCACCTTCGCCCAGCGCGGCATCGGCGACGTGCTGCTCGCCTGGGAGAACGAGGCCTTCCTCTCGATCGAGGAACTCGGCCCCGACCAGTTCGAGATCATCGCGCCTTCGGTCTCGATCCTCGCCGAACCCCCGGTGACGGTGGTGGACGGCAACGTCGACGCCAAGGGCACCCGCAAGACCGCGGAAGCCTATCTCGAATATCTCTATTCGCCCGAGGGCCAGAACATCGCGGCCAAGCACTATTACCGCCCCTACAAGACCGACGGCGTGGACCCCGCCTACCTGAAGCGCTTCGCCGACATTCCGCTCGTCAGCATCGATGACAAGCTGTTCGGCGGCTGGGCCAAGGCGCAGCCCGAGCACTTCGGCGACGGCGGCACCTTCGACCAGCTTTACAAGCCGAAGCAGTAACGCCACACCATCGCCCGCCGGCATCGCGCCGTCGCTTCAAAGCGGCGGCGCGTTTCCGTGCAGGCCGCGGGGCTGACGGGGAATCGACTTCAAGGGATCGACGCCCCTATTCTGGCGGCAAGGCAAGTCTCGCGGCGAGCCAAGTTTCGTGACAAGCCAAGTCGCGCGACAAGCCAAGTCTCGCGGCAGGCCAAATCCGGCGCGCTGCCGCGGCAACAACTTCCAACACCGACGCATCAAGGGCGGCATTCGACATGGCTTTTGCCAAGGCGCTGAGGCGGCAACCGAGCATCATCCCGGGTTTCGGGCCGACCCTCGGCTTCACCCTCGCCTATCTCGCGCTGATCGTGCTGATCCCGCTCGCCGCGCTGGTGCTGCGGACGGCGGACCTCGGCCTTTCCGGCTTCCTCGCGGTCGCGACCGAACCGCGCGTCGTCGCCGCCCTGAAGGTAAGCTTCGGGTCGTCGCTGATCGCCGCCGCCATCAACGGCGTGTTCGGCCTGCTCGTCGCCTGGGTGCTGGTGCGCTACGACTTTCCCGGCCGGCGCCTGATCGACGCCGCCGTGGACCTGCCGTTCGCCTTGCCGACCGCCGTCGCCGGCATCGCGCTGACCGCGATCTACGCCCCGAACGGCATGATCGGCCGCTTCTTCGCGGAATGGGGCATCAAGATCGCCTACACGCCGCGGGGCATCGTGATCGCGCTGATCTTCATCGGCCTGCCGTTCGTGGTGCGCACGGTGCAACCCGTTCTGGCGGAACTCGACCGCGAATATGAGGAAGCCGCCGCCACCCTGGGCGCCGGCCGCCTGCAGACGGTGACCCGCATCGTGCTGCCCTCGATCCTGCCGGCGCTTCTCACCGGCTTCGCGCTGGCCTTTGCGCGCGCGGTCGGCGAATACGGCTCGGTGATCTTCATCGCCGGCAACATCCCGTTCGTCTCGGAAATCGCGCCGCTCCTGATCGTGACCCGGCTCGAGGGCTTCGACTATGCCGGCGCGACGGCCATCGCCGCGGTGATGCTGATCATCTCGTTCCTGATGCTGTTCGCCATCAACCTGCTGCAGGCCTGGGCCCGCCGCCGCATGGGGCAGGCAGGATGACGCGCGCCGCTTTCCGCACGACCACTGCCGCCCGCATCGCCGCCGCCCATACCGACGCCACGGACCGACCCGCATGACCGACGCCGCCCTTTCCGCAGCCCCCGCCGCCGCCCGCGCGCGCGCCCGCTCGGCCGTGACCGAGGCGCCACTGGTGCGCGTCGCGCTGGTGCTCGCTGCGCTTCTGTTCCTGCTGCTGATCCTGGTGCTGCCGCTGGCGGTGGTGTTCTCGGAGGCGTTCTCCAAGGGCGCGGAGACCTATTTCGAGGCGCTGGCGGAGCCGGACGCGCTCGCGGCGATCCGGCTGACGCTGCTGGTCGCCGCGATCTCGGTGCCGTGCAACATGGTGTTCGGCCTTGCCGCCGCCTGGGCCGTCGCCAAGTTCGAATTTCCCGGCAAGAGCCTGCTGACCACGCTGATCGACCTGCCGTTCTCGGTCTCGCCCGTCATCTCGGGCCTCGTCTACGTGCTGCTGTTCGGCGCGCAGAGCCTGATCGGGCCGTGGCTGCGCGATCACGGCATCGAGATCATCTTCGCCGTGCCGGGCATCGTGCTCGCCACCATGTTCGTGACGCTGCCGTTCGTCGCGCGCGAGCTGATCCCGCTGATGCAGGAACAGGGCACGCTGGAGGAGGAGGCGGCGCTGTCGCTCGGCGCCGGCCCGTGGGCCACGTTCTTCCGGGTGACGCTGCCGAACGTCAAATGGGGCCTGCTCTATGGCGTGCTGCTCTGCAACGCCCGCGCCATGGGCGAGTTCGGCGCCGTGTCGGTGGTGTCCGGCCACATCCGCGGCCTGACCAACACCATGCCGCTGCACGTCGAGATCCTCTACAACGAATATAATTTCGTCGGCGCCTTCGCCGTCGCCTCGCTGCTGGCCCTGCTCGCCCTCGTCACCCTCGTCGCCAAGACGCTCCTGGAGTGGCACTATTCGGACGGCATCGCCAATTCCACCCGCCGCCATTGACCTGAACCCGCGCCGAGGGCATTCGAGCATGGATCAGCGCGTCATTCACGATGCCAGCCTCGCCGACCGCACCGCCGGGGCGAGCCGACATTCCGGGAGCGACCACCTCTTGCCGACCGAACCTTCCCCGATCCATGCCGTGCCGATCGACGTGCACGTCGAGAACGTCACCAAGTCGTTCGACACCACGCCGGCGCTGCACGGCATCGACCTCGATGTGCCGGGCGGCGAGCTCGTCGCGCTGCTCGGGCCGTCCGGTTCCGGCAAGACCACGCTGCTGCGCATCGTCGCCGGGCTGGAATTCCCGACCGGCGGCCGCGTGCTGTTCGGCGGCGAGGACGCCTCGCACCTCAGCGTGCAGGAGCGCAATATCGGCTTCGTGTTCCAGCACTATGCGCTGTTCAAGCACATGACGGTGTTCGACAACGTCGCCTTCGGCCTGACGGTGCGGCCCGCCGCGACGCGGCCCACCAAGAAGGACATCCGCGAGCGGGTGCTGAAGCTGATCGATCTCGTCCAGCTTTCTGGGCTGGAGAAGCGCTATCCGACCCAGCTTTCCGGCGGCCAGCGCCAGCGCGTGGCGCTCGCCCGCGCGCTCGCCATCGAGCCCCGGGTGCTGCTGCTCGACGAGCCGTTCGGCGCGCTCGACGCCAAGGTGCGCAAGGACCTGCGCCGCTGGCTGAAGGAAATCCACGCCCGCACCGGCCACACCACCCTGTTCGTGACCCACGATCAGGAGGAGGCGATGGAACTGGCCGACCGCATCGTGGTGATGCGCGCCGGCCGCATCGAGCAGGTCGGCACGCCCGACGACATCTACGACCGCCCGGCGACGCCGTTCGTGTTCGATTTCATCGGCGAATCCGTGCATCTCGAAGTCGAGATCCGCGGCGGCAGGGGCACCCTCGCCGGCCAGCCGCTCGATCTCGACCTGACGGGCCAGAAGGACGGACGCGCTGATGTGTTCGCCCGCCCGGTCGACGTCGAGATCGCCGCGCCCGGCCGTGGCATCGCGGCCCGCGTCATCGCCGTCCGGCGCACGGCCGGCCATCGGCTGGTGGAGGCTGAAGTCGGTGCCGGGCACCAGCGCGTCGAGTTCGCCGTGCCGGCGAGCGTCGAGGTGACGGCCGGCGCCGATGTCGGGCTGGTGCTGAACGCCTTCCGCGTCTATCCCGCCACAGCCTGAGGC
>JAEZMP010000357.1 GCA_023442215.1 Pseudomonadota bacterium | reverse complement strand
GCGCATGCCTGGTTCGGCGCGCGCGGCACGTTCGGCGGGCTCACGACGCTCGGCGGGCTCACCAACTCGCCGTTCATCACCATCGTAGGCGCAAACGGCTCGCTCTCGGCGCCGCACCGTTGGGCGGCGGCGATGGCGGGTGTCGCGACGTTCCAGCTCGGCAACGATCCGGCCCGCCAGCTCCGCGGGCTCGTGCTGCCCGGCATTTCGGCGCCGCCGCCGGCGCAGGTGTTTACGGACAATGAGGCGGAGCTGCTGCTGCGCGGCGGCATCTCGACCTTCAATTCGCTGTCGGACGGCACCGTCTCGCTCGACCGCGTGGTGACGACGTACCGGACCAACAGCCTCGGGGTCGCGGACCGGCGGACCTATCTCGACGTGATGGTGCCCAAGACCATGAGCCGCATCCGGCTCGATTGGGGCAACTACATGGGCCTCACATACCCGCGCCACAAGCTGGCTAAGGATGGCTCGCGAGCCGCGGACGCCTCCGATGCCGTCGTGACGCCGGGCCGACTGCTCGGATCGTGGGGCGCGCGTTGCGCACTCTACGAGAAGCGAGGGTGGATCGAGGGTGCGTCGGGGCCGGGCGGCACCACGGCGATGGCCGTGTTCGAGATTGCCGACGGGGCTCGCGACCGCGTCAACGCGCGGCAACCGGTCACGATCATCGGCAATATGATCGTGTTCGCCGGGCTCCTGGAATTCCTCGTCTAAGAGGCTCTCAAGCGGCGCTTAGAAACGCCTCAACAAACAGGAGATCAGCGCTATGGCGCAGTCCCTCGGTGTCGTCGACGTCATCTGGCGCGGCGTGAATGTGCCGGTCCAGAAGGGGGCGAAGTTTGTGCTCTCGGGGATGAAGAACAACACGGTGGTCGCCGGCCGACGCGCCTACCGCTCGCAGGAGTTCGTTGCCGGTAAGCTCACGGCAACCACGGTGCTGGAGCGCGGCAAGGCCTACGGCGATCTCTACGACGAGGGCGAGGGCGAGCTGCAGATCAGGTGTGACACCGGTCACGTCTACACCTGCCCTGACGCCTTCCTCACGGACGGGCCGCCGGAAATCTCGGACGACGGCGGCAAGCTGGAGCTGATGTGGACCATCAGCGATTACGAGGAGATCATGCCGTGACGACGAAATCGAAGCTCGACCTGGACGAGACGGTGACTGAAGCGGGGGCGCCGGATGCCGTCGTGATCGACGATGCGCCGGCCGAGGCGGCTGGCGTGGTGGACGAGGACGGCAGCATTGATGGCGCGCTGCCGGCGCGAGCCGAGCGGCTCGACGGTGGGCGGGTGCGTCTGCCGCTGCGCTATCCCGTCACGCTGATGATCAAGCCCTCGAACGGCCCGGCGCGGCAGGAGCGGTATGACGCGCTTGTGTTCGGCCGGCTGAACGGCGCGGCGATGCGCGCGATCGGCGCGGTGAGCGGGGACGCCAAGGAACTGGTGGCGCTCAGCAAGTCGACCGGGATCCGCGACGCGGTGATGGTGGCGCTCTACGACCGGATGGATGCGGCGGACATCACGGACGCCGGCAAGATCGTGCTGCATTTTTTGGCTTGATCCCAGACGACTGGATGACCCGTCTCGGCGCGCTCGCGGCCGAGACGGGCGAACGCTGGAGCACCATCCTGACGATGGATTTCGGCGAGGTGGATTTCGCATTGGGGTGCCTGGCTGCCTACCGGGCCGAGGTGCGGGCAGCGAGCGAGTGACACACATTATATATACGAGGTGAGCGAATGGCGGGACGGCAGCTCGACGTATCCGTCATGGTGCGCCTGCGGGACGCGCTCACCTCGCCGCTCGCCGCGCTGCAGCGGCGGCTTTCGAGCTTCGCCGCGCTCGGGTCTCGGATCGGTGCCATCGGCGGGCTTGTCGCCTCGATCAGCTTCGCGGCGCCGATCGCGTCCGCGGCCGAGTGGGATCAGGCCATTCGTGACATAGCGGTCACGGCCGGGCTGTCCGGCCAAGCGGCCGAGACGTTCATTACAGAGACTGGTCGCAGCTATGAGCGGCTCGCCCTTCAGGTCGGGCAGCGCTCGCGCGATATCGCAGCGGCAGCGGGACAACTGGTCGCCGCCGGCCTCGACGAGGGTAAGGTGGGCGCGATCCTGCCGACGCTCGGCCGCGTCTCCACGGCGAGCCGTGCGGCGCTGACGGACGTGGCGTCGACAGCGTTCACCCTGTCATCGACACTCAAGATTGCCGACGATCAGATGGAGGCGGCGCTGACGAGCCTGCTCGTCGCCGCCAAGGCCGGCAATGTCGAGTTTCGGGACATGGCTAAGTATCTGCCGTCCAT
The DNA here is from genome assembly GCA_023442215.1 of Pseudomonadota bacterium. Taxonomy (GTDB): domain Bacteria; phylum Pseudomonadota; class Alphaproteobacteria; order Rhizobiales; family Segnochrobactraceae; genus Pseudoxanthobacter. Next base: position 2,597 of record JAEZMP010000357.1, on the reverse strand, counting down.
CGGCGCCGCCGCGGCCAATCTCGGGCTTTCCGGCCGGGAGGGTGTGGCGACGCTGGGCGCGGCGCTTGAGGTTGTCAGGATGGGGGCCGGCGATGCCGCGACCGCGGCGAACAACCTCAAGAACCTGCTTGCCAAGGCGCTGTCACCGGACGTCTCGAAAAACTTCGCGAAGTTCGGCGTCGACATAGGCGGCGTGATGAAGGACGCCGCGGCGAAAGGCATCGATCCGTTCGAGGCGATGCTCGCGAAGGTCATCAAGATCACGGGTGTGTCGCAGGCCGAAATCCAGAGCGTGATGAAGACGGCGAAAGCGGCTGGCATGACGGACGCCGCCGCGCTGGAAGAGGTGCGCAAGAAGATCGTCGCCATCGGTGGCGCGGAGAAGATCAGCCAGATTTTCGGCGATCAACAGGCGATCGAGGCGCTGTTGCCGCTGCTCGCTCACCTCGACGAGTATCAAGGAATTCGGGCAAAGGCGCTCTCCGCGGACAACTCGGTGCTCGCCAAGGATTTCGCGACGCAGATGGCCGCGTTGCAAAAGCAGCTCGACCGGTTCGGCGAGATCGGCGAGCAGGCGGTGCGGCGCGTCGGCAAGGCGTTCGCGACGAACCTGCCGATGATCAATGACGGGCTTGCCGCCCTGCTCGGCTGGGTTAAGTCAATAGACGAGACCTGGCCTGGGCTGATCGACACCACCCTATCTTGGGCCGGCGCGATCCTGATGCTGATCGCCGGGCTCGCCGCCGCCGGGCCGGTGCTGTCAATCGCAGCAGCGGGCGTCGGTGCCCTCGGCGCCATCCTCGGCGCGGCGCTGACGCCGATCGGGATCGTCGTCGCGGCGCTGGCCGGCGGCGCAGCGATCATCGTCGCTAACTGGGAGGATTTTGCGGACTGGTTTGCCGATCTATGGGGCGGCATTCGCGACGCTTTCGCGTGGGGCGCGCGGGCGGTGCGGGCGTTCTTTCGCGGCGATCTGCTCGCCGCGCAGGGGGCGTGGCGGGCGTTCGTCGCCTCGCTGTCGCGGATCGGCGCGAGCCTCGGCAATATCCTCCGCGGGATCGGCCGGCAGCTCATCAGCTATCTCGATCAGGCCGGCCGGGCAATGTTTGGGGCGCGGCGGTGGGGCGAGATCACGACGTGGGCCGAAGGCATTTACAATCAGGCGCGCGATGCCATTCAGGCCGGCGATTGGGGCGGACTTGGAAGGCTGGCGCTCGGCCTGATCGACGACGGCTTTCGCGCCGCAACGCCGATCGCCGTGGCCGCGGGCGGCTGGCTGGCCGATCAGATCAAGGCCGCCGATTGGGCCGGTGCCGGCCGCGATGTCACGGGCCTGATCGCGAGCGGCGTCCGCACCTCGCAAGCGGTCATGTTTGGCGTTGGGCGGCAGATCGGTGTCTGGCTGCGATCAATCGACTGGATGGGTGTCGGCCGGGATATCCTCAATGCGATCTCCGGAGGGATGATTGCGCAGATCGCGGGCGGGAAATCGCCCTCGCAAGTGCTGGCAGACAAGCTGCTGGAGTGGGACTGGCGCGATGTGGGGCGCCAAATCTGGAACCTGATCATGGCCGGCATCCCCGGCCTGACGGTCGGCTTGATCGACGGGCTCACCGGTACGGGTAAGCGGTCGCCGGCCGCGGGCGCCGCCGCAGCAGCAGGGCGAGATGCAGGCTCGTCGTCATCCTGGACGGATATGTTGCCGGACATCTCGTGGGGCGACGTTTCCAAGCGGATCGGTGACGTCTTTGCCGCCTCGCCATCGGCTGCGGTACTTGACGTGATCGATAGGCTGACCCGCGGGGACAAGCCCGGTGCGCCGGCCCGAGCCGGCGGGCCGGCGCCGGCTTCGGCTGCCGCGGCGGCGGCTGGTCAACCGCAGGAAACCAAGGTCGGCGGCGAAATCACCGTGCGCAACCTCTCGCCCGACACGCTTGCGGTGGGCGCGAAATCCTCCGGTCCTGTCGGCCTCGCGCCGGCCGACCGCGGTCGTGTGCAAGGGCGGTTCTAGATGGGCATCTTCGACGTCATCACCCTGCCGGGGCTGCTGCCCGCCGTCTATCGCGGGGTGCCTTTTCAGGTGCTCGGCGCGGATCAGGATGTTGGTCGCCGCACCGTCCTGACGTGGTTTCCCGGTTTAGACTTTCCGGGCTGGGACGATCAGGGCGCGTTCGACGGCCCGATGCGGATCACCGGCTTTGTCGTCGGCGACGACTATATCGCGCAGGCCGAGGCGCTGCGGCTTGCGCTCCAGCTGCCCGGCGCCGGGACGCTGATCCATCCGTGGCTCGGTTACCGTGAGGTGATCGTCGCCGAGCCGGCCCGGATCAGCTTCGCGTCGGCCGAGCTGCGCGTGGCGCGCATCGACATGGCGCTGACGCCGGTGGTCGATCCGCTGCTCTCGATCGCCTCGACGCTCGCCGGCATGCTCGGCGGCGCGCTCGGCCTTGTCGACGCCGCCGCGACGCTGGTGACCGCGATAGGCGGCGGCGTGCAGTCGGTGGCCTCGTGGGCGGCCGGCGGCGCGGTGGCGACCGCGTGCGGCGGCATCGTCGTCGACAATTGCGCGCCACTCGGCATCCTCATCGACACCGCGC
>JAEZMP010000277.1 GCA_023442215.1 Pseudomonadota bacterium | reverse complement strand
GTCGCGAAGGCGGTGCTGGTCTCCTCGGTCCCGCCGCTGATGCTCAAGACCGCCAGCAATCCGGAGGGAACGCCGCTCTCGGTGTTCGACGGCTTCCGCGAGGCGCTTGCCGCCAACCGCTCCCAGTTCTACCTGGACGTCGCATCCGGCCCCTTCTACGGCTTCAACCGGCCGGGCGCGAAGGTCTCGCAGGGCGTCATCCTGAACTGGTGGCGGCAGGGCATGATGGGCGGAGCCATCGCCCAGTATCAGGGTATCAAGGCCTTTTCCGAGACCGACCAGACGGACGACCTCAAGGCGATCACGGTGCCCACCCTCGTGCTGCAGGGCGACGACGATCAGGTCGTCCCCTACAAGGACGCCGCGCTGCTGCAGGCCAAGCTGATCAGGAACAGCACCCTGAAGATCTATCCGGGCTTCCCGCACGGCATGCTGACCACCCACGCCGAGGTCATCAATCCGGATCTCCTCGCGTTCGTGAAGGCCTGAGCCGGTTATGCGACGGCGGATCACGAGGGTCTCGGGATCCGCCGCATCGCGTCCGCTACAGCACACCCGATCGCATGGGATCATCCGATCGACAGGAGATCGCTCCGGAATGGCCGGCTTGAGCCCGTCCCTGCCGTCCGGATCGGTTCGATCTGAACGGGATAGCACTCAGACGCCGGATCGCCGCCTGTACTCGCCGGGCGAAATTCCGACCTGCCTCTGGAAGGCCCTCGTGAACGTCGACTGCGACGAGAACCGACAGGAATAAGCGATCTCGGTGAGACTGAGCTTGGTATGCAGCAATAGTTCCTGGGCGCGCTGCAATCGAAGCGTGCTGATAAACCGGTGCGGAGGCACGCCGAGCGCGGTCCGGAAGGCGCGGGAAAAATGATGCCGGCTGAGGCAGGCGATATCAGACAGTTCCGACAGAGAAATATCGGATTCTATGTTGTCGTTGATATAGTCTATCACCCGTCGTAGCTTCGCGTGCTCGATCGATGAATCGGGACGATCTTCGGTCAGATCGGTCGCATACTTTGCGACAAGGTGGGCAGCCATCGAACGCGCCAGGCCATCGACCAGGAAGCGGCCGACGGACGTCTCCTCCTGGAGTTCGGCCACGATCCGGTACCCGATCTGCCGAATGAAATCGTCGTCGACACCGGCCTTGTAGGCAATGTTCTGGGAAGACACCGGCCTCGACAGGGAAACCGAAATATCGTCGAAAACATCCTGCCCGATATACATATGCAGAATGCTTTCCAGATCGTCTGTTATCCGGATCGCTTCCTCGACGACGCCGATCGGGCAGAACCAGAGCGTGCCGGGCCGCGCGCCGGTATTCTGGAACTCGCCATTTCCGCGCCGCTCCACGCGCCCGCTCTCCGATCCGGACAAGGCAAGCGTGACTTCCATCTGCCGGGGGACGGGCGGCGGTATCTCGCCGGCCGGATGATTTCGGATCTCGGCGGCAATGCTCGTCCAGTTCCGCCGTGCGGAACTCAAGAGCACATCGCCTCTCGGAAACTTCCTGCGGCCGAACTCGTGCACGCCTGCCATGTCCGGCTCCTTGATATGCAGCGCGCCATATCGTTTGAGCGCGCGCAATTCTGCGGCGTGGGGTGTCCCCGATCAAGTCCTGCAACCGGCATCCAAGATGCTAATTCCGGCAAACACAATGCCAATCCCGGCAAAGACGGGGTGGTCGGGCGCGGCTACGTTGCCTCCCGCCTGATAGGCAGTCCCCGCTCCCCGGCGTGGGCGTCTCGCGGGACCGGATGGGAGGCGATCGTGAACTCCAGAAGTCATGTGCATGACGTCTCGGGCCAGGGCGCCGCTTCCGCCCGCAAGTCGTCCTACATCAAGACGAACGATCTCGCGGCCCGCCTCGGCAGGAAAGAGCCGTCGTGGTGGTCGACCTTGAGGATTCTGCACCAGACGACGGAGGCGAACGTCGTTCATCGGCTGGTCGCCGATGCGCAGGATCGGCGATGGCAGCTGCGGCTCGCGGAGTGGAACACGCCGGCCGCGAACCGGCTGCAGTTCGAGGCGAGCCTCGCGCTGGCGCTGGGCGACGAACTCGCCGAGGTGCCCGCCTTCATGGCCGAGGATGACCGGCTCGCCCTCGCCTATCCCGTGCGGTCGGCGCAGACGCTGGCCGAGCTCCGGCAGCCGGCGATGGATATCGGCGCCTTTCTCGACCTTGCGGTGGCCGCCACGGCCGCCTTGACGGGGATGCACGCGGCCGGGATCGTCCACGGCCGCCTGTCCCCCGCCCGGCTGCTGCTCGATGGAGATGGGCGGGTTCGCTTCACGGGGTTTGCATGCACCACGCCGACCGATGCCGGCGTGTTCGCCGACCGCCGCATACCGGAGGCCGACCTCGCCTATGCCGCGCCGGAACTCCTCCGGGCGGAACCCTCCCCGGCCGATGCCCGGACGGATCTCTATGCGATGGGCGTGCTGCTCTATGAACTCCTGGCCGGGGTGCCGCCGCTGACGGCCGATACGCTTCCGGGCTGGCTTCACGCCCATGTCGCCGTGGAGGCTCCGTCCGCCCTGCTGGTGAGGCCTGACGTCCCCGCCGTACTCGACCGCATCCTCCTCAAGCTGATCAGCAAGGACCCCGGGCAACGCTACCAGACCGCCAGGGCTCTCCAGGCGGATATTCGCCGGGTGGCCAGATCCCTCGACGCCACCGGATACGCCGAGCCGTTCGAACTGGCCTGCGG
>JAEZMP010000194.1 GCA_023442215.1 Pseudomonadota bacterium | reverse complement strand
GAAATTCTACACCGAGGAAGGCAACTGGGATCTCGTCGGCAACAACACGCCGGTGTTCTTCGTGCGCGATCCGCTGAAGTTCCCGGACTTCATCCACACCCAGAAGCGCCATCCGAAGACCAACATGCGCTCGCCGACCGCGATGTGGGATTTCTGGTCGCTGTCGCCGGAGAGCCTGCATCAGGTCACGATCCTGTTCTCCGACCGCGGCCTGCCGGACGGCTACCGTTTCATGCACGGCTTCGGCTCGCACACCTACGCGCTGATCAACGCGGCGAACGAGCGGGTGTGGGTGAAGTTCCACTTCAAGAGCCAGCAGGGCATCAAGAACCTGACCAACGCCGAGGCGGAGACCATCGTCGCCAAGGACCGCGAGAGCGCCCAGGCCGACCTGTTCCATGCCATCGAGCGCGGCGAGTTCCCGCGCTGGTCGCTCAAGATCCAGGTCATGACCGAGGAGCAGGCGGATCAGACGTCCTACAATCCGTTCGACCTGACCAAGGTCTGGCCGCACAAGGAATTCCCGCTCATCGACGTCGGCTATATCGAGCTCAATCGCAACCCGGAGAACTATTTCGCCGAGGTGGAGCAGTCCTCGTTCTCGCCCTCGAACGTGGTGCCGGGCATCTCGTTCTCGCCCGACAAGATGCTGCAGGCACGGATCTTCTCGTATGCGGATGCGCACCGCTACCGCATTGGAACCCATTACGAGCAGCTTCCCGTCAACCGCCCGCGCTGCCCGGTGCACACCTACCACATGGACGGCTCCATGCGCTTCGACGCCCCGAAGGGTACCGACGCCTATTATGAGCCGAACTCGTTCGGTGGGCCGGTGGAGGACAAGAGCGTGGCCGAACCGCCCCTCAAGCTTCACGGCGACGCCGCGCGCTACGACCACCGCGAGGGCAACGACGACTATACGCAGCCCGGCAACCTGTTCCGCCTGATGACGCCGGCCCAGAAGCAGGCGCTGTTCCAGAACATCGCCGCCGCGATGAATGGGGTGCCGAAGGAGATCATCGAGCGCCAGGTAGCCCATTTCTGGCGCGCGGACCCGGAATACGGCGTCGGCGTCGCGCGCCTCACCGGCACGCGCGTACCCGGCGAAATCCAGGCCGCGGAATAAGTGCATGGCAATGGCGGGGCGGAGAAATCCGCCCTGCCCTTCGACATCGCCGGTTCGCCGGCAGCAATACCCCGTCCGCGACTCCCACTAGCGGCCCGTCTCCCCGGCGCGCCATCGCAGCGGCCCGCATTTCACCCCACCTTAATTTTCTTCGTCGACGATGCAGTTTCGACGCGCGCACAGCGCGAACGCACCGAGGACGAAGCCATGGATGCCGGCGCCAACCATGCCGAAGCCCGCATGCCGAGGGACCATCGCGGCCCCGGCGGCAGCAATGCGCTCGAAGGCGGCCTGAACCCCAGCCTCGAGGCCGCCTTCGCGGCCGTCGACGGCGCGCAGCGCGAGATTTCCGATCTCGTCACGCGCCAGACCGGCGGCCTCGCCTCGGGAGAGGCGGCCGCACTGGTCGACATCGTCGACACCGTGACGGACGTACTCGACCAGCAGATCGAGACGCTTCGGGCCCTGCGCGTGGCCATTACCGGTCCCCTGCTCGACCAGCTCTCGCAAGAGGGACCCACGGCTCATGCCGTCGCGGCGACCATCGTCGCGCTCATGGACAAGCTCGAGACCGCGGACCGCGGCGCCCGGCGCCTCGCGACCGCATTGAGCGACCACCGCGCCGAACTCGCCGACCTCATCGCGTCGCCTGACGCGGAGCCGGTGCTGCCGCCCGACGACGAACCGATGCCGGAGCGGCCGGTGTTCGACCGGGCGATCGCGACCGCCGTGCGGTGCGCGGTCGAAACCGACAGACGACTTGCCGTGCTGATCGTCGGCGTCGATCGCTTCGCGGAGATCGAGACCTCGGACGGCACGGCGGCGGCCGATGCAGCCCTCACGGCCGTCGGTCGCACGCTGGTCGCGGGCGTCGCCGACCTCGGCGTCGTCTATCGCTATTCGGCGGACATGTTCGCGGTGATCCTGCCGGACAGCAACCTGCGCCAGGCCGTTGCGGTCGCCGAGCACCTGAGGCGGGGGATCGCCCATCAGCCGGACGTACCCGAACTCGGCCGTGACGGCTCGCGGTTGTCGATTTCAGTCGGTGCGTCGGCCCTCTCCCACGAGGACGACGTCGCGAGCCTGATGGAGCGTGTCTCTTGCTGCCTCGGCGAGGCACAATGGGCGGGCGGCGACCGGGTGATGTGCGAGACCGATCCCGACTTCGACATCGACCTGCGCCGCAAGGGCTGAAGTCGGCGGAATCCATCGCGGCGGCAGTGCAGGCCAACGGCGCCGCGACAACTGACAGGCCTCGCGTCAGTCTTTCCTGCGCTTCCGGGATTTCGGCTTGGTGGGGTTGCGCGCGGCGGCGGCGCGGGCGCGCTCGACCCAGGGCCGCATCTCGTCGCGGTCGTCCAGGGCCTCCTCGGGAATGCGCCAGTAGGGAAGCTGGACGATGCGGCCGGACGCCTCGTAGACGAACTGCCGCGATCCCGCGGCTTCGAAGTCCGGGGCCGTCTGCCCATCGGCCTTGAGATAGAGGGTGTCGTCGGCGAGGACGAGCGCGATGATCGCGCCGTCGAGATAGAGCGCCTGACCGCCGAACATGCGGCGGATGGAGACGCGCCCGAAGGGCTCGAACAGGTCGCGGAGATAATCCTCGTCGAGCATCCCCGCCCCTCCCCGATCAGCCGGCCCGGTCGAGGCCCATCTGCCAGAAATCGGCTTCGAGCCGGGTCGCGGTGCGGAAGATGCCGGTCAGCCGCTCCAGCCGCGCCATCGAGACGCGCGGCAGGGCGATGCGGTCGAGGTCCGCCTTGGCCTGCTCGGCGATCGCCTGATAGCCGTCGCCGGCATATTCCGCGATCCAGGCGGCATAGGGATTTCCGGGATCGAGCGCACCCGGGACGGCTGCGAGCGAGCGGCCGATCTCGCCATAGCCGATCAGGCACGGCGCCATCGCCACATAAAGGTCGAGCAGATCGCCCTTGAAGCCGGTATCGAGCACGTAGCGGGTGTAGGCTACGGTGGCGAGCGCCTCGGGGACACGCTCCAGCACGTCCTGCCCGATGCCCCATCCGGCGCAGAGCCGCACGTGCAGCGCCATCTCCTTCTCGAGCAGCGCATCGAGCCCGGCATTGGCAATACGCATCTCGTCGAGCGTTTCGCTCTTGTAGATGGCGAGCGCCTTGGCGCGGGCGAACGCAATCAGGAACAGATAGTCCTGAACGAGATAGTGCTGGAACGATGCCAGCGGCAGGGAGCCGTCGCCAATAGTTTTGACGAACGGATGCTCGACATAGGCCCGCCATTCCGGCGTGCAGGCTTCCTTCAGGGCATCGAAAAGGTTGCTGGACATCGGCACCCCGAGGCACTCCGGAGAGAACACAGGATCGGGCGGACTGCCCCCGCCCGACTTCGCAGGATCAGGCTTCCAGCGCCGCCGGATCGGCAGGCT
>JAEZMP010000270.1 GCA_023442215.1 Pseudomonadota bacterium | reverse complement strand
CCATCATCTCGGCATGGCGTTCGGGCGAGATGCCGTGCTCGCCCGCCATCACGATCACCGGATCGCCGGGCAGGAGGCGGATGAAGACGAAGGCCACCATCGTGACGCCGATGAAGGTCGGAATCAGAATGGCGAGACGCTTCAGGATGAAACGCAACATGGATGGTCTCCCGTCCGCGATCGCCCCGCTTGGAGTGCGCCGGACGAACCGATGGTGTCGCGGCGCACCGCAACGGCCGGCATGGCGCCGAACGGCCGCGCGGTTCGGCCCGGCGCGGAAGCACCGCGACGGAGAACGGACCGGTCGGCGACCGCGGTGGCGGTTCAGCCAGCTTCAATCGATTCCAATTTGAGGTGTTGTGCAACTGCCAAGCGATGGCGGCGATGCCGGCGTCCGCAGGTTCGCGCCCTGCGCGCGCACCGCGTGCGGTTCCGGGGCGCGCACCTGCGCCCCGGAACCCATGGGAACGGCTCAGAGGCCGATCACTCGGAGATGTCCACGCCGTCGAAGCGGTGGATGCCGAGCGGGTCGATCTTGAAGTTCACGACGTTCTTGGTGGTCGGCACGGTGACGAGCGAGTGGGCGATGGTCGCCCACGGCGCCTGCTCCTTGAAGATCGCCTGGGCCTGCTCGTAGAGCTTGGCGCGCTCTTCCTGGGTCGGCAGGCTCTTGGCCTTCTGCACCAGATCCTCATAGGGCTTGTAGCAGAACTCGGCGACGTTGTTGGACGTGCCGACGCCGTCGCAGCCCAGAAGCACGGCGAGGAAGTTGTCCGGATCGCCGTTGTCGCCGGTCCAGCCGAGCAGGATGGCGCCGTCGTGGTCCTTCTGGCCGGCCCGCTTCAGGTACTCGCCCCACTCGTAGGAGATGATCTCGGCCTTGACGCCGATCTTGTCGAAATCGGCCTGGATCATTTCCGCCATGCGGCGGGCGTTGGGGTTGTAGGGGCGCTGCACCGGCATCGCCCAGATCTTCATGGAGAGGTCCTTCACGCCGGCCTCTTCAAGCAGCTTCTTGGCGGCTTCCGGATCGTAGGGATCGTCCACCACTTCCTTGTTGTAGGACCAGATGGTCGGCGGGATCGGGTTCTTGGCGACCTGGCCGGTGCCCTGGAACACCGCATCGACGATGGCCTTCTTGTCGAGGGCCATGTTCAGCGCCTTGCGCACGCGCACGTCGTCGAACGGCTTCTGGGTGGTGTTGTAGGCGAGGTAGCCGATGTTCAGGCCTTCCTGCTGCAGCACGTTGAGGTCCGCGTCCTGCTTCAGCCCCTCGATGTCGGCCGGGTTCGGATAGGGGATCACGTTGCACTCGCCGGCCTTCAGCTTCTCGGCGCGGATCGAGGCATCGGGCGTGATCGCGAACACGAGGTCGTCGATCGGCTGCTTGCCGGCATAATAGTCCGGGAACGCCTTGTAGCGGATCACCGCGTCCTTCTGGTAGGCGACGAGCTGGAACGGACCCGTTCCGATCGGCTCCTGGTCGATCACCTCCGGCGTGCCGGCTGCGAGCATCTTGTCGGCATATTCCTTCGAGACGATCGAGGCGAAGTCCATGCCGAGATTGGCGATCATCGGCGCGTTCGGCTCCTTCAGCACGAACTTCACCGTGTAGTCGTCGACCTTGTCGATCGACTTCAGCAGATCCGGCATCGACATGGCTTCGAAATATTCATACGAGCCGCCGCTGACGTCGTGGAACGGATTGTCCTTCTTCCACTGGCGATCGAACGAGAAGATCACGTCGTCGGCATTGAAGTCGCGCGTCGGGGTGAACTTGTCGTTCGACTGGAACTTCACGCCCTTGCGGAGATGGAAGGTGTACTCCTTGCCGTCCGGAGAAACATCCCATGATTCGGCCAGGCCCGGGCCGATCTCGGTCGAGCCCGGCTTGAACTCGACCAGGCGGCTGAAGATCGTGCGGTTGACGGCGTCGAACGTGGTGCCGGAGGTGTAGAAAGCCGGGCCCCAGCCCTCGGGGCTGCCTTCGGAGCAATAGACCAGCGTCTTGGCGGAGGCGGAGGCCGACCACGCAAGACAGGTGGACAGGGCCAGGAGACCGGCCAGGGTTCGCAAACGCATCTTATCGTCCTCTGGTTTCTTTGCTGTGCGCACCTCTGAACGAGGCTGCATGCTACCTGCCGGTGTCGGCGGCAGCTTGGGGACGCATGTTATGGACTCGCAACCGCGCCGCCAAGCCGGGGCGGCGAAATTATCTGCATACAAATCAGCTTTGCCTAAATTTATATAATCGACTGATTTTAAAGAGAAATAAGAGCGGTGGCCGTGCTGTTCCCGTTTCGGCCCGCCGATTGCATGCCGTTGGGGCAGGGTAGCCGTGCGCTCATTGTCCAACCGTCGGATGTGGCTGCGGACCACCAGGACGCGTGCGGCGCGACAACGACTTGTGCGCTGCAGCGTACCGTGGAACCCTGCCGCAATGAGGGGCGCGACTGCGCCCGTGGGAAGGGGAAATCCGCGTGCAAATGAAGAAGATCAAGCGCCTTCTCGTCGCCAACCGCTCGGAAATCGCCATCCGCGTGTTCCGCGCCGCCAACGAACTCGGCATCGAGACCGTCGCGGTGTTCGCCGAGGAAGACAAGCTGGCGCTGCATCGTTTCAAGGCGGATGCGGCCTATCAGATCGGCAAGGGAATGGGCCCCATCGAGGCCTATCTCTCCATTCCCGAAATCATCCGTGTGGCGAAGCTCGCCGGGGCGGACGCGATCCATCCCGGCTACGGCCTGTTGTCGGAGAGCCCGGAATTCGCCGATGCCTGCGCCGAGGCCGGCATCATCTTCATCGGCCCGCGGGCGCAGACCATGCGCACCCTCGGCAACAAGGTCGCGGCGCGCAATCTCGCGATCTCAGTCGGCGTGCCGGTGATGCCGGCGACCGATCCGCTGCCGGACGACATGGAGACGGTCGAGGCGCTGGCGCTCGGCATCGGCTATCCGGTGATGCTGAAGGCGTCCTGGGGCGGCGGCGGGCGCGGCATGCGCGTCATCCGCACCGTCGAGGACCTGCGCCGCGAGGTGCTCTCGGCCAAGCGCGAGGCCAAGGCGGCGTTCGGCAAGGACGAGGTCTATCTGGAAAAGCTGGTGGAACGCGCCCGCCACGTCGAATCGCAGATCCTGGGCGACACCCACGGCAATCTCGTCCACCTGTTCGAGCGCGACTGCTCGGTGCAGCGCCGCCACCAGAAGGTCGTCGAGCGCGCTCCGGCGCCGTATCTCACCGATGCCCAGCGCGAGGAGATCGCCGGATACGCCCTGAAGATCGGCAAGGCGGTGGACTATGTCGGCGCCGGCACGGTCGAGTTCCTGATGGATTCCGACACCGGCCAGTTCTACTTCATCGAGGTCAATCCCCGCATCCAGGTCGAGCACACCGTCACCGAGCAGGTGACGGGCATCGATATCGTCAAGGCGCAGATCCGCATTCTCGAAGGCGCCGTCATCGGCACCCCGGAATCGGGCGTGCCGCCGCAGGAGAAGATCGTTCTCAACGGCCACGCCTTGCAGTGCCGCATCACCACCGAGGATCCCGAGCAGAACTTCGTGCCGGACTATGGCCGCATCACCGCCTATCGCGGCGCGACCGGCTTCGGCATCCGCCTCGACGGCGGCACCGCCTATTCCGGCGCGGTCATCACCCGGTTCTACGATCCGCTTCTCGAAAAGCTCACCGCGTGGGCGCCGACACCCGACGAGGCCATCGCCCGCATGCACCGCGCGCTGCGCGAGTTCCGCATCCGCGGCGTCGCGACGAACCTCACTTTCGTCGCCAACATCATCAACCACCCGAAATTCCGCGACAATTCCTATACGACGCGCTTCATCGACACGACGCCGGAGCTGTTCTCGGCAGTGCGCCGGCGTGACCGCGCGACCAAGCTCCTGACCTATATCGCCGACGTCACCGTCAACGGCCATCCGGAGACTCGCGGCCGCGCGAAGCCGAAGGCGGACGCGCTCGCCAAGGTGATACCGCATTTCCCGGCCGAGCCGGCGC
>JAEZMP010000074.1 GCA_023442215.1 Pseudomonadota bacterium | reverse complement strand
CCCCTATACCCTGCCGGACAACAAGACCCAGAGCGGAATCAAGACGCGGTCGAGCACCCAGGGCTCGGCGACCACGTTCAACGAGCTGCGGTTCGAGGACAAGAAGGGCAGCGAGCTCGTCTATATCCACGCCCAGAAGGACTTCACCCGCGACGTGGTGAACGACGACAAGCTGAACGTCGAGCACGACCGCACCGAGACGATCAAGAACGATCGCTCCGCGACGATCCAGGAGGGCAATGAAAGCCTGACGGTCTCCAAGGGCAACCGCACCGTCACGGTCTCCCAGGGCAACGACAGCCTGACCGTGTCGAAGGGCAATCGCACGGCCACCGTGTCGGAGGGCAACGACAGTCTCACGGTGTCCCAGGGCAACCGCACCGCGACGATCTCCAAGGGCAACGACACGACCACGCTGTCGAGCGGCAACTACTCGCTCTCGCTCAGTTCCGGCAACGCGACGATGCAATGCGACGGCGGCTCGGTTACGATCAGCGCCGGGCAGTCGATCACGCTCAAGGTCGGCTCGAACTCGATCACCATCAATCAGTCCGGGATCACCCTGAAGGGCACGCAGATCGCGGTCACCGGCGATGCGAAGGTCCAGCTCAGCGGCCCGATGGTGAATGTCAGCGGCAGCGGCACCGTGCAGGTCAAGGGCGGTCTGGTGACCATCAACTGAGACGGTAGGAATTCGACATGGAAATCGGCTTTCTGCCGAAGGTTCGCTTCTCGCTCGCAGCCCAGATGTTCGCCATTCTGGAGCCGTCGGAAGAGGTCGCCGCGCTCAGCCCACCGGATCAGCCGGCGGCGGACCTGATCGTCGCGCTTGCCGGCGCCGGGCAATATGTGGATGCCATCCGCTATCTTGCCGTGGCGCTGCCGCGGAGGGAGGCGGTATGGTGGGCCTGCGTCGTCGGCGAGACCATGCTGGGCGAGATCACGACGGCCGACAGCCCCGAAGGCGCGGCGTGGAAGGCGGCCGAGGCGTGGGTCTACGAGCCGACCGAGCTGCGGCGCCAGGCCACCTATCCCGTCGCGGACGCGCTGAAGTTCAATACAGCCGGCGCCTATGCCGCGCTCGGCGCGTTCTGGTCGGGGGGCAGCCTCGCGCCGCCGGAATCGGGGCAGGTGGTTCCGCCCGGCGACGGGTTGACGGGCAGTGCCGTCGGCGCTTCGATCCTGCTCAGCTGCGTGCCTGGCGACGCCAGGGCGATCGGGAAACGCCACATGGCGGCGTTGTCCATCGGCGCGGATATTGCCAATGGCGGGAGCGGGAAACGCGCTCCCTGACGGAACGGTGACGATGGCGCCTACGCTGCGGCTTACGCTGATTGGTTCGTTCGATACCCAGGCCGAGGAGCGGACCCGGACGGTCACCGCAGGTCCGTTCCGCATCGGGCGGGATGCGGACAACGACTGGATTCTGGAAGACGCGCGGCGGCTGATTTCCCGCCATCACTGCACGATCGAGTTGAAGGCCGGCATCTTCATCGTCATCGATACCTCGTCGAACGGCCTGTTCCTCAACAAGGCGGAGCAGCCGGTCGGGCGCGGCAATACCGCCATCCTCAGCGATGGCGACCGGCTCGTGCTGCCGGGCACGACTATCGCGGTCGAGCTGAAGCAGTCCGATTCGCGCGCGACGGATCCGTTTCTTGCGGTTCTTCCGCCGCCGCCCGGGTCGAAGTCGGACGATGGCGATGGCGAAGACGACGGCCTGATGGCGCTGCCGGACTTCCCGCCTGCCAATCCGGCCGCCGGCTATGCCTCCTCCGTCAATCCCTGGGCGGTCAATCGGACGGAGCCGCCCGTCGCCGACAGCCGGCCGCTTTTGGCCTGGCCGCCCGTCGACGCGACGCCGCGGGCGTCGGAGCCGCCGCCGCTGTTCGCGACCGCCTTCAAGGGGGCGGCGCCGATTCCGCTCGACTGGAACCAGGAGGAAGGCCCGGAACCGGCGCCGGAATCCGAACCCGAGACCGAGATCATGGCCATCGCGCCGGCGACGCCGGCGGTCCGCGACGAGGGCGAGCGCGACCGGCGCCTGATGCTCGCGCTGATCGAGGCGATGGCCCACCTGGAACGGCTCGTCGTCCCCTCGGACAGCGGCCTCGTTCTCGCCGGCGAGCCGGGCGACGTGCTGGCGCGGCTTCGCGGGCTCGACCCGGCCGCGTCGGAGCGGCTGCTGCTCGGGCTCGCCGACCGGCTGGCGGGCACGATGGCATTGGAACGCCGGGACGATCTGTCTATAGAGGGGACGAAGGGTGTCACGTTCGGGATGGACGATGATCTCGCCTTGCCAGAGCGCCGGATCGGCCCGCTGACCAGTCTGCTCGATGACGGAGACGGCGAGAAATGAGTGCCAACGGCAAAGTCGTCTGGTCGGAAGGCATGTTCCTGCGTGCCCAGCATTTTCAGCAGCAGGACCGCTATGTCGAGCGCCTCGTGCGCGCCCGTGTCGACGGCATCGGGCCCTTTCCGTGGGGGCTGCGCGAGATCGGCGTCAACAACGCCCTGCTCGCGCTCGGCAAGTTCGGGCTGGAACGCGTCTCGGGCGTGTTCGAGGATGGCACCCCCATAGACATCCCCGGCGATCAGGCCCTGCCGACCCCGCTCGACCTCCCGGTCGGGCTGGCCGATTGCCTGGTCTATCTCTGCGTGCCGATCCAGCAGGCCGGCGGCGCGGAGATCGATGTCGGCGGCGGCTTCGGTGCCTCGACCCGCTTCATCGCCTCGGAGCAGGATGTCGTCGACGCCATCAGCGGCGCGAACAGCAATGCCCGCATCCGCACCGCCAGCCTGCGCCTGCAGCTGATGCTCGGCACCGACGATCGCAGCGGCTTCCACTGTCTCGGGGTCGCGCGCGTCGCCGAGGTCTCGGCCGACCGGCGGGTGCGGCTCGATGCGGATTATATTCCGCCCTACATGGACGCGATGTCGTCGTCGGTGCTGAACGGCTATGTCAGCGAAGTGCTGGCGATGCTGCGCCACCGCGGCGAGGCGTTGGGCCGCCGGGTCTCGGGTGTGTCGAGCCAGGGAACGTCGGAGATGTTCGACTTCCTGATGCTGCAGCTCCTCAATCGTACCGAGCCGCTGCTCGCGCACTTCAACCATCTGCCGGCCCTGCACCCCGAGCGCCTCTATGAAGCGTTCCTGATGCTTGCCGGTGAACTCGCCACGTTCACCAATCCTCGGCGCCGCCCGGACGACTTCGCGGTCTACCGGCACGACGATCTGGAAAACGTGTTCGCGAGCGTGATGATCGCGCTGCGGCAGTCGCTCAGCGTCGTCATGGAACAATCGGCGGTCCAGATTCCGCTCCAGGACAGGAAATACGGGATCCGCGTCGGGACCATCATCGACAAGACGCTTATCGACAAGGCGAATTTCGTCCTGCTCGTGAAGGCGAGCATGCCGGAGGAGGCGATCCGCCGTTCCCTTCCGGCCCTCATCAAGATCGGATCGGTCGAGCAGATCCGCGAACTCGTGAACGTCCAGCTGCCGGGCATCCGCGTGCAGCCGCTGGCCGTGGTTCCGCGCCAGATCCCGTATCACTCGGGCACCGTCTATTTCGAGCTCGAGTCTCAAAGCCCGATCTGGAAGAGCCTCGCGACCTCCGGCGGCATCGCCGTTCACCTCGCCGGCGAGTTTCCGGACGTGCAGATGGAGCTCTGGGCGATCCGTCGTTGATTTCAAAGCCGCGGGGGCGGCTCTCTTGGGGGTATGCACATGATTCTGCTCGCGAAGTCCGTCTGATGGCCGGCCAGGCCACCTGTGGACGGGTCGGGCGCACTTGCACCTTTTGATTGTGAAAGTGCGCACTGTCGGCGCCTTTGACCGATCTGTGTGCGTCCGGTGGTTGCGTATGGACCCGGGGTGCGTGCTCCGGCCGAGAGCTTTGCGGCGGAATCGTGTTTGTTGTCGCTGTTTCGGTGGCGGCATCGTAAGCTGAATGTGGCCTCGTTCGTCTCAGTGCCTTCAACGAAACCAGCCTGTTCCGAACCTGCGGTGTGTATTGCGAAAGATGGGCTATGACGCGGGACACGCTCGATAGCGACAATGGCGACGCGACCATCTTTGCCCCCGCCGGTGGCGGGCGTCGCGCGCCCGAGCGTCAGTCGCCGCGCCAGCCTTCGCCCGGGCAGGGCGGGGATGTGCCTTTCCCCCAGGCGTCGCCGTCGGCAGGCACGCGGCCGCCGCCGGATCTCGGTCCGGTAAGCCGGAGCTACCCCTCGACCTGGGACAGCGACGAGCCGGCCGCCGAGGGGCTGAGCGCCGCGTCGCGGGCCGTCGAGATCACGGTCGACCATTCCGACGCGCTGCCGACCGTTTCGGACGTCTACAACGACAATCCGGGCCTCGCCCTCGCCGCGCCGATCTTCGAACAGCTGCTGCGCGTGCGCGGCTCGTCCGACGTCGTCGACGTGCCCTCGCTGCATCGCAAGCTGATGCGGGGGCTTTCGAACTTCGAAACCCAGGCCGCCGCGCGGGGCCTCGCCCCCCGGCATGTGCGCCTCATCCTGTACGCCCTTGCCGCCACGGTGGATGACATCGTGCTGCGCACGAAATGGGGTCAGGAAAGCCGGTGGTCTACGCGGACCATGATCTCGCTTTTCTTTCAGGAATCTTGGGGTGGCGAGCGCTTCTTTACGCTCCTGAGCCAGATGATGGCTTCGCCCCAGTCCTTCATGAAGGAAATCGAGGTCTTCTATTACTGCATCGAGTTCGGCTTCGTCGGAAAATACCGGCTCGATGCAGGCGGAAGTGCCGAACTCACCCAGATCAGCGACGACGTCTACAAATTCCTTCGCGGCATCCGCGGATTTCCGCAGCCGGAACTGTCTCCGTCCTGGCGGGGCGTGACCGCGCACCGGGGACGGCTGCGCGACCTGATGCCGTTCTGGCTCGCCGCCGCCGGATTCGCGCTGATCCTGCTGGTGGTGTTCGTGGTGCTGTCGGCCATCCTCAGGCGCGATGCCGAGATCGCCGCGGTCAAGGTGAGCGAGCTTCTGGCCGATCCCGTCGAGACCCCTGCGCCGCCGCCACCGCCGCCGCCGGTTCGCGCGGCGCTGCCTGTGGCGCCGGCCGAGGGGATGCTCGCGCCGCCGCCCACCACCCCGCCGGCCATCGATCCCTATCGCGCCATCGCCAAGATGCTCATGCCGCAGCAGCAGCAGGGCCTGATCTCGGTGCTCTC
>JAEZMP010000029.1 GCA_023442215.1 Pseudomonadota bacterium | reverse complement strand
TGACCGCCCTTCACCCGCAGGCCGCCGGCGAGGCCGGACTGCCGTTCGGCATGCCGGTGAGCGTCGCCGAACTGCTGAGCGCGCATGTGGATCTCGCCGGCCCCGTCACGCGCCGCGACCTGCGCGCGTGGGCGCAGGCGGCCCAATGTCCGCCGGACCGGGCGCGGATCGCGGGCTGGCTGTCGGATTTCCCGGCGGCGGTGGCCGAAGTGAAGCCGCGCATGGAGGATCTGCTGGCGCAGGTGCCCTCCGTGAAGCTCGACCTCGCCACCCTGCTGACGATCCGCCCCGCCCTGAAGCCGCGCTATTATTCCATCTCGTCTTCTCCGCTGATGTCGCCGCAGGCCTGCACGATCACCGTGGGCGTCCACCAGTTCGATACGGCCGATGGAGTGCGGCATGACGGCCTGTGCAGCCCCTATCTGGCGGCCTGCGCGGAGGACGCGGCGCTGCGCGTGCTGGTGAAGGACACCGGCAGCGCGTTCCATCTGCCGGCCGATCCCACGGTGCCGCTCGTTCTGATCGGGCCGGGCACGGGGCTCGCGCCGCTGCGCGGCTTCATCCAGGAGCGTCACGCCCAGCGAATGCAGGGGCTCGCCGTCGGCCCGGTGCTGCTGTTCTTCGGCTGCCGCGACGAGAGCGACTATCTCTACCGGGAAGAACTGGAGACCTATCGCGACGAGGGCACGCTGAGCCTGCTGGCGGTGGGCTTCTCCCGCCACGCCGGCACGCCCAGGACCTATGTGCAGGATCTGCTGCGGGTGCATGGGGAGGAGGTGCGCCGGCAGGTGGCCGCTGGCGCCTCCGTTCTCGTCTGCGGCAATGCCCGCACCATGGCCCCGGACGTGCGCGCCACCTTCGCCGAGCTTCTGGGCGGCCCCGTGCTGGCGGATCTGGAAGCCGGCGGCCGCTATCTTCAGGATGTCTGGGCCTCGGCCTGAGGCGAGCCGGATATCCCCGCATGCGGTAGGGCATGCGGGGATATGCGCCAAGGACGGCCGACGGCGCGGTCAGCCGTGCCAGAGGCCTTCGCGGACGAGTTCGTCGGCGACGCGGTCGACGGCGGTGCGGGCACGGGAGACCATCAGCGCGATCTCGTCTTCCGAGATCACGAACGGCGGCGAGAACGAGATGGTATCGGCGTGGGGCAGCGCGCGGGTGATGAGCCCTTCGGCGAGCGCCGCCTTGACGATGCGGCCGGCGATCTTGAGCGAGGGCTCGAAGCGGGTCGCGGGCTCCTTCGCGGCCACGAACTCCACGGCGCCGACGAGGCCGTGGCCCCGGATATCGCCGACGAGCGGGTGATCGGCGAACGCCTCGGCGAGCCGCTCGTGCATGAAGGCACCACGGCGGCCGGCCTGCTCGACGAGACCATCCTTCTCGATGATGTCGAGGTTCGCGAGCGCCGCCGCAGCGGCGAGCGGATGGGCCGAGTAGGTGTAGCCGTGGCCGAACACGCCGAGCGTGGCCTGGCCGTCGACGATGGTGCGCCACACCTTCTCCGACACCATGCAGCCGGACAGGGGGACGTAGGCCGAGGTGATTCCCTTGGCGACGGAGATCAGGTCCGGCTGCATCTCCATGGCGGTCGCGCCGAACATGGTGCCGAGACGGCCGAAGCCGGAGATGACCTCGTCGGCGATCAGCAGCACATCGTGGCGGTCGAGCACGGCGCGGATCGCGGGATAGTAGCCCTTCGGCGGCACGATCACGCCGCCCGCGCCCATCACCGGCTCCATGATGACGGCGCCGACGGTATCCGGCCCCTCGGCGAGAATGAGGTCTTCCAGATCGCGGGCGAGCTTCGCGACGAAGTCGGCATCCGACTGGCCGGGCTCGGCTTCCCACAGCCGGTAGGGCGGCGTGGTATGGCGCACGAAATCGAGCGGCAGGTCGAACCCAGAATGCAGCGACGGCATGCCGGTGAGGCTGGCGGAGGCGAGCGTGACGCCGTGATAGCCGCGCCGACGGGCGATGATCTTCTTCTTCTGCGGCTTGCCGCGGGCGTTGTTGTAGTACCAGACGATCTTGATCTGGGTGTCGTTGGCGTCCGAGCCGGACTGGCCGAAGAACACCTTCGACATCGGCACCGGGGCCATCTCGATCAGCTTCTCGGCGAGCAGGATCGGCGTGTCGGTGGCCCAGGACGAGAAGGAATGGAAATAGGGCAGCGTTAGCGCCTGGCGGTGGATCGCCTCGGCGATCTCGGGCCGGCCGTAGCCGACATTGACGCACCACAACCCCGCCATGCCATCGAGATAGCGCTGGCCGTGGGCGTCCTCCAGCCACACGCCCTCGCCCTTGACGATGACCTGCGGGCCGTTGCGCTCGTGCTCGGCGAGCGCGGTGAAGGGGTGGAAGAGATAGCGCTTGTCGAGGGTCTCGAGATCGGGCCCGTTGCGCAAGATCGTGGTCATGAAAGCTCTCCGGCGAGGATGCGCCGGCAGGGTCGGCGCAGGCGGGAGCGGTCCGGGTGCGTCGGCGGGCATGGGCCGGGCGTGGCGCCTGCGGTTCGCTCGCCGGACGATCGCCATCGGATCGCCGATCAGCCATCCGCAATGCGAACGACTGTGCGCATATCTGGCGCGCGACTGCCCCGGTTTGCAAGCGGAAAACGGGAATCGAGGCTTCTCTGAAAGGCTGCGAGCGGAATCCGGCGAATAAATTTTGTTCGCTTTACGCACATTTGTTCGTAATATGACGTGGTCTTGCCCGTGCCGTCGCCCCCTGCGCGACCCGGGCCGCCCGGACCGCGCCTTCAGGATTGCGCCCAAGGATCCCCGCCATGCTGACGCTCAACGACACCGCCCTTCTCCGCCAGGCCTGCTATGTCGACGGCCGCTGGGAGGACGGGACCGGCGACGCCATCGTCGTCACCAACCCCTCGACCGGCGCCGTGGTGGGCCAGGTGCCGAAGCTCGGCCGCGAGCGGACGCAGGCCGCTATCGCCGCCGCATCTGCCGCGCTGGCCGACTGGGCGGCGACGCCCGCCAAGGAGCGGGCCGGCATCATCCGGCGCTGGTACGACCTGATCGTCGCCAATGCGGACGACCTCGCCCGCATCCTGACCGCCGAGCAGGGCAAACCCTTCCCCGAGGCGCGCGGCGAGATCCTCTATGGCGCCGCGTTCTTCGAGTGGTTCGCGGAGGAAGCCAAGCGCGTTTCCGGCGAGACCATTCCAGCCCCCACCCGCGACAAGCGCCTGCTCGCCATCCGCCAGCCGATCGGCGTGTGCGCGGCGATCACGCCGTGGAATTTCCCGATGGCGATGATCCCGCGCAAGGCGGGGCCGGCCATCGCCGCCGGCTGCACCATGGTGCTGAAGCCGGCGAGCGCGACGCCGTTTTCCGCGCTCGCGCTGGCCGAACTCGCCGACCGCGCGGGCCTGCCGGCCGGGGTGTTCAACGTCGTCACCGGCAGCGCCTCGGTGGTGGGCGACGAACTCGTCACCAACCCGACCGTGCGCAAGGTGACGTTCACCGGCTCGACCGAGGTCGGTCGCGAACTGATGGCCAAGGCCGCCGGCACCATCAAGAAGGTGTCGCTGGAACTGGGCGGCAACGCGCCCCTGATCGTGTTCGACGACGCCACGCTGGAGACCGCCGTGCAGGGCGCGGTCGCCTCGAAATTCCGCAATGCCGGCCAGACCTGCGTGTGCGCCAACCGCCTCTATGTGCAGGACGGCATCTACGACGCCTTCGTTGCCCGCTTCGCCGAGGTCGTCGCCGCCATGAAGGTGGGCGACGGCATGGCCGAGGGCAGCGAGCAGGGCCCGCTGATCGACGAGGCCGCGGTCGCCAAGGTGGAGGAGCATGTCGCGGACGCGCTCGCCAAGGGCGCCCGCGTCGTCACCGGCGGCGAACGCCATGCCCTCGGCGGCACCTTCTACAAGCCGACCGTGCTGGCGGACGCGACCGCCGACATGCGCATCGCCCGCGAGGAGACCTTCGGCCCGGTGGCGCCGGTGTTCCGCTTCACCGAAGAGAAGGACGTGATCGCGCAGGCCAACGACACCGAGTTCGGGCTGGCCGCCTATTTCTTCACCACGAACCTCGCGCGGACATGGCGCGTGGCCGAAGCGCTTGAATTTGGCATCGTGGGCGTCAATGCTGGCCTCACAGCCTATGAAGGAGCACCCTTCGGGGGAGTGAAGGCGTCGGGAATCGGCCGTGAGGGCTCCCGGCACGGCATCGAAGAGTTCCTAGAACTCAAATATATCTGCTTGGGCGACATGAACTGATGAGCGAAGCCACCGTGAACGAAGACCTGATGACGGGCGAAGAAGCGACCGCGGGAGATCCCGTCGTCGAGGTCAACGACCGCGACTATGTGAATTCGCTCGCGCGGGGGCTGGAAGTCATCAAGGTCTTCACCCGGCATACGCCGAAGATGACCCTGAGCGAGGTGGCGCAGGCGACGGGCATGACCCGCGCGACCGTGCGCCGCTTCCTGCTTACGCTGGTGCGGGAAGGTTACGTCGAGACCAACGGCAAATATTTCAACCTGCGGCCGAAGATCCTGGAGCTCGGCTTCTCCGCGCTGTCGTCCATGGACATCTGGGATGTCGCCCAGCCGATCATGAACGACCTGTCGGAGAAGCTGCAGGAATCGTGCTTCGCCGCGGTGCTCGACCATGATTCGGTGATCTATGTCGCCCGGGCGACATCGAACCGGCGGATGAATGTCGGCATCACGATCGGCAGCCGCGTCCCGGCCCACACCGTGTCCACCGGGCGCGTGCTGCTGGCCGCGCTGCCGGACGAGCTTCTCCACCAGTATCTGGAGGAGATGACGCTGACCAAGTTCACGCCGAACACCACCACCTCCAAGGTGCAGCTTCGCGACCAGATCGACGAGGTGCGCCTGAAGGGGTGGTCGATCGTGGACCAGGAACTCGAGGTCGGGCTGCGTTCGCTCTCCGTGCCGGTGCGCGACGGCCAGGGCAAGATCGTCGCCGCGCTCAATGTGTGCTGCCCGAGCATGCGCATCACGCTGGAAGACATGCGCACCCGGGTGCTGGCGGAGACGTTGGAAGCCTCCAACAGCATCACCCGCGCCCTGCAGATCTGAGGCGAAGCCGCCGAGGGCGCGTGGGGCGCCCCCGGGGTCAGACAAGGGCGCGTAGCGCGCCCCCGGGTCAGAACAGCACGGCGGCGATGCCGCCGAGGGCGCTGATCGTGGACGCCACGACGACGCCGAGTGCGCCGGTGCCCGGGCAGAGCAGCAGGCCGATGATGGCCCCGATCACCGCGCCGACGAGGGCGCCCGCAGTGGCCTCGGCGCATGCCCGCGAGATGGCGCGGAGCCGAGAAAGCTGCGCCGGGAGCCATATCGCGGTTCCGCTGCGGACGAACCCTCCCTTTGGGAACAGGGGTCCGGTTTCAATCGTATTGCTCGACATGACGGCCTCCTTCGTTTTCGGGCCACAGCAATGCCGCTTCCGGTCCCGGCACGGCCGGGAGCGGTTGATGCGGACGCGGGATGTTCGCGTTGAACGGTCGTCAGGCCGGGACGTTTCAAGGATCGGCCTGGCGGACGCCGACATCGTTACGATGAAAGCACAGGAACGCCGTGTTCTTCCGTGCCTTCGACTTCATCGCGACGCCGATGAGGGAAAGATACGCCTGTGGGAGTAACGATACAGAGGCCCGCCACCCACGCTGGGTATATTTCCTGGAATTAACGAAGGTCCGCGGCATGACTGGCTGCGGCGCGCTCCGGGCGAGACGCGACCTGGATGGCCGTCGAGATCACCGGTCCGTTCAGGGCGCGAGGCGGGCGATATCCTCGATGGCGACGGGCTTGACCGGAATGCGCGGGGCGAAGCCGGTGAACTCGTCGCGCGGCCGGCCGAAGCGGTCGGCGAGGAAGGCATCGAGCAGCGGCGCGCAGTAGCGGCCCTGGCAGCGGCCCATGCCGATGCGGGTGCGCCGCTTCACGGCGCCGATCTCGCGCATGTTCTCCGACAGCGCGGCTTCGATCTGGCCGAACGTCACCTCCTCGCAGCGGCAGAGGAGCGTATCGGGCGTGGCGAGCGACCAGTCATAGGCCGGCGCCGCGTAGAGCTGCCACAGAGCGCGCTGGAAGCGGCGGTGGCGCCCGCAGGCCGCCTGCGCCCGCGCTGCTTCGGCGCGCAGCGCGGCGGTGATGGGACGGCCGAGCGCTTCTGCCGCCGCAACGCCGACGAGCACGCCTTCCGCGAGCGCCAGCCGGGCGCCGCCGAGGCCGGTGCAGTCGCCGAGGGCATAGATGCCGGCGACATCGGTGAGGCCGCGCGCATCGCGCCGCACCGCGAGCTGACGGCGCTCGGGGTCGTAATCGTGGCCGCAGCCGAGCGCGCGCAGCAGTTCGCTGGCCGGCTCGAAGCCATAGCCGAGGCAGACGGCGTCGACCTCGAACGTGCGCTCACCGGACGGCGATGCGACCCGGGCCTTCAGGCCGGAGGCGGTCGCCTCGATGCCGGTGATTCGCGTGCCGTAGAGCATCGGCGTTCCGGCGGCGCGGCGACGGGCGTGGTAGCGCACGCCTTCGCCGACCAGCTCCGGTGCGGAGCGCGCCATTTCGAGGAGGAGCCCCGCGCTCGCGAGGCCGGGCCGCGCCGCCGCCTCGGCGACGGCGACGATGTCGGCGCCGCCGGCGATCAGCTCGGCCGCGAGCTGGAGATTGAGCGGGCCGTTGCCGGCGATCAGCACGCGCTTGCCCGGCAGGCGGCGGGCGGTGCGCCATAGCGTCTGGGCGGCGCCGGTCGTCATCACGCCCGGAAGCGTCCAGCCCGGCACGGGCCAGCCGCGCTCGTAGGCGCCGGTGGCGACGATGGTGGCACGGGGGGTGATCTCCAGGGCGCCGGCGGCATCGGAGGCCGCGAACAGGCCGGAATCGAACCCGCCCCAGACGGTGCAGCCGGAACGGAACACGACGCCCGCCGCGAGGGCGGCCTCGATCAGCGCCCTGCCCTCGCGGTGCTGGCGGTCAGCGGGCGCGATGCCCGGCCCTTCCACGGCGAGCTGCTTGAAATATTGCCCGCCGGCCTGCGACCGCTCGTCGACGACGAGGACCTCGGCCCCGGCGCGCCGGGCGGCGAGCGCGGCCGACAGACCGCCGGGCCCGGCTCCGATCACCAGAATGTCGGGCGAGAGCCGTTCGGCGGCGGCGCCGCTCGGGCCGGCCTCTGCGGCCGCGGGAGGCAGCGGTGGGCGGCCGTGGGCCTCGCGGCGCACCTGCATCGGCCGGTCGACCTTGGTCATGCAGCTGCGCTGGTTGGCGCAGCCGTCCACCTCGACGATGCAGTCGTGGCAGACGCCCATGCCGCAGAACA
>JAEZMP010000559.1 GCA_023442215.1 Pseudomonadota bacterium | reverse complement strand
ATGGCTACCAGCGCGCCCGGGGCATCAAGTCCGGCGTGGTCGTCGATCTCGATGCGGCCGAGCAGGCGATCCGCCTCGCGGTCGATTCCGCCGAGCGCATGGCCGGCGTCACCGTCGAGTCGCTGATCGTCACGGTCACCTGCGGGCGGCTCTCGAGCGCGACCTACTCCTCGGTGGTCGACGTCTCCAGCGGCACCGTCGCTGAAGGCGACATCCGCCGGGTGCTGGCGGCGGGTGGCGGGCATGCGGTCGACGACGGTCGCACCATCGTCCACACGCTGCCGGTCGGCTACACGCTGGACGGCAGCCGGGGCATCCAGGATCCGCGCGGCATGCTCGGGCGCCGCCTCGGCATCGATCTTACCGTCGTCACCGCCGAGACCGCGCCGCTGCGCAACCTCCTGCTCAGCGTCGGCCGCGGCCATCTCGACGTCGAAGCCGTGGTGGCGACGCCTTATGCGAGCGGTCTCTCCACCCTCGTCGACGACGAGGCGGAGCTCGGTTGCGCCTGCGTCGACATCGGTGGCGGCACCACCTCGATCGCGGTGTTCAACAACAAGCACCTCGTTCATGTCGACGCCATCGCCATCGGTGGCGCCCACGTGACGCTCGATATCGCCAACGGCCTGTCGATCCGCGTGCAGGACGCCGAACGCCTGAAGACGCTGCACGGCACGGCTCTGGCCGGCTCGTCCGACGAACGCGACGTGCTGACGGTGCATCCGGTGGGCGAGGAAGATGCCGGGTCGGCCCATCAGGTGCCGCGCGCGCATCTCAACCGCATCATCCGGCCGCGGGTCGACGAGATCCTGGAACTGGTGCGCGACCGGCTGGCCGCATCCGGCTTCGCCGGCCGCATCGGCCGCCGCGTGGTGCTCACCGGCGGCGGCAGCCTGCTCACCGGCTTGCCGGAAGTCGCCCGGCGTGTGCTCGGCCGCTCGGTGCGCCTCGGCCGGCCGCTCGGCGTCGCCGGGTTGCCCGAAGCCGCAAAGGGCCCCGCGTTCGCCGCCGTGGTCGGGCTGATCGTCTATCCGCAGGTGGTGCAGTACGAGCAGGTGCCGGTGCGCCCCGTGCGTTCGGCCCTGACGGGAACCGACGGCTATCTCGCGCGCGTTGGGCGCTGGTTCAAGGACGGCTTCTGATGGACCAAGACGACGGCCGGCCGCCAGGCGGCATCAGACACGAGCGGCCACCGGATACGACGGACGGCCGCTCAAGACCGACGGCAAACGGCCCCGGGCCACAGGCTCAGGCGACCGGAGCGAACACCAAGACTGGACGGACCTCCGCAGGGGATGCGGGCAAGGAACACGAGGCTGCCATGACCATCAATCTGAAGATGCCCGACATCACCGAACTGAAGCCCCGCATCACCGTGTTCGGCGTCGGTGGCGCCGGCGGCAATGCGGTCAACAACATGATCGCCTCCGGGCTTCAGGGTTGCGACTTCGTCGTCGCCAACACCGATGCCCAGGCGCTTGCGCTGACCCGCGCCGACCGCATGATCCAGATGGGCATCGCGGTCACCGAGGGCCTCGGCGCCGGCTCCCAGCCCGAGGTCGGCTCCGCTGCCGCCGAGGAAGTGATCGACGAGATCAATGACCACCTGGCCGGTTCCCACATGGTGTTCATCACCGCCGGCATGGGCGGCGGCACCGGCACGGGTGCGGCTCCGGTCATTGCCCGGGCCGCCCGCGCCATGGGCATTCTTACGGTCGGAGTCGTTACCAAGCCGTTCCATTTCGAAGGCGCCCGCCGCATGCGGATCGCCGAGGCGGGCATCGAGGAGCTCCAGAAGAGCGTCGATACCCTCATCGTGATCCCGAACCAGAACCTGTTCCGGATCGCCAACGAGCGCACCACCTTCGCCGATGCGTTCTCGATGGCCGACCAGGTGCTCTATTCGGGCGTCGCCTGCATCACAGACCTCATGGTGAAGGAAGGCCTCATCAACCTCGACTTCGCCGACGTGCGCTCGATCATGCGCGGCATGGGCAAGGCGATGATGGGCACCGGCGAGGCCTCCGGAGAGAAGCGCGCCATGCAGGCGGCCGAGGCGGCGATCTCCAACCCCCTCCTCGACGAGACCTCGATGAAGGGCGCCCGCGGCCTGCTGATCTCGATCACCGGCGGCAAGGACCTGACCCTGTTCGAGCTCGACGAGGCCGCGACCCGCATCCGCGAGGAAGTGGATTCGGATGCCAACATCATTCTTGGCGCCACCTTCGACGACAACCTCGAAGGCATTATCCGCGTCTCCGTCGTGGCCACGGGCATCGACAAGGAAATGCGCGAGGAAGCGCAGCACACCGATCCGCGGGTGGCCGAACTGAACATGCGCGGGCGCGCGGCCCAGGCCCAGCCGGCGCCCTCCCAGCCCGTTCGCCAGCCGTCCCTGACCGCGCAGACCCAGGCCGCGCAGCTTCGCGCCGCCGAGCTCGCCCGCGCCACGGCCCTTGCCGCCGTCGAGGCCGGCCTCGACCAGCGCTACACCGATGCGCCCAAGGCCGCCGAAGCCTATCCGGCGACGGATGCCGAGGCCGGCTATCTGGAGCAGGCGCTCGACGAGGTGTCCGCCTACGCCGAGACCGACGAGGCGGAATTCGTGCCGCCGGTTGTCGAGCAGGCCGCGCCGGCTCCGCGCGTGCCGCGCATGGAGGATTTTCCGCCCCATGCCCAGCGTGAGATCGCCCAGCGCAGCGCTCCCCCGGCCGCCCGTACCGAGGCCGAGGAAGACCGTCGCCCGGTGAGCCTGCTGCGCCGCATCGCCAACGGCCTGTCGCGCCGCGACGACCATGCGGAAACCCGCGAAGCCGAAGTGCCGAGCCGCCAGCCCCGCGCCCAGGCTCCGTCGCACCAGGCGCCCGCGCACCAGGCCTACGCGCCCCCGGCCCGTCAGCCGGCCGCCGGCCCGGCCCCTGCCCCGGCGAGCGAGTTCACCCGTCGTCCCGCGCCCGCCCAGCGGCCGCCGGCGAGCCCGGACTCCTACCACCGTCCCCGTGGCGTCGAAGCCGACGCCCCCACGAGCCGCGCGCCCTCCCGTGAGGACGACCAGCTCGAGATCCCGGCCTTCCTCCGCCGCCAGGCGAACTGAGGCCTTGAGGTCCGCCTGGACAATGCGGCGGACACCTTCAGAATCGCCCCGCGGCCGGCAACGGCCGCGGGGTTTGTTGCAGATGGTGTTGCAAAAACCGGCCATCCGGCGCATGAATGCGTGTCAACGCACTGGAATGTAACGGATATTTTGCGTTACAAGCCGGTAATCAAGCGTGATTTTGCGCTTTCCTGACCGCCCGGTAGTTTGATCCCGTCACAAAAGGGATCCGAGGCGGCGTTTGTTCCCCGTCCATCGCCCGTGTCCCTTGGGGTGGCGTCTGTCCGGTGTGTTCGGACGTCGCGTTCCCTGGTGTGTAACGACGGGGTGGGTTCGGGACAGTGGAAATGGCGCGCGGCACGAATTTCCAGAAGGGCAGCTTCTACCAGAAGACGCTGGCCGGTCAGGTTCGCCTTTCCGGGATCGGCGTTCATTCCGGTGCGCCCGCAGAAATCGTCCTGAACCCGGCGGAAAGCGGCACGGGCATCGTGTTCGTCCGCACCGATGCGGGCACCGGCAAGGGCGTCGAGGCGACCTGGAAGTCGGTGACATCCACCGAGCTTTGCACGGTCGTGTCCGCCGCTGACGGCACGTCCGTCTCGACCATCGAGCATCTCATGGCCGCCCTGCGCGCCTACGAGATCGACAATGTCGTCGTCGAGGTCGACGGACCGGAAATGCCGATCATGGACGGCAGCGCGGCTCCGTTCATCGAAGCGTTCGAAAGCGTCGGCATCGTGGCGCAGGCGGCCCGCCGCCGTCAGGTTCGCGTGCTGAAGCCGGTGCGCGTCGCCATCGGCGACGGCTGGGGCGAACTGCATCCGTCTGCCGAGACCCGTTTCGAAATCGAGATCGACTTCCCGCTCGCCATCATCGGCCGGCAGTCGCTCTCCTTCGACCTGACGCCCGAGTTCTTCCGCACCGAAATCGCCCGGGCCCGCACCTTCGGCCGGCTGCAGGACGTCGAGCGGCTGTGGGCCAAGGGTCTCGCCCGCGGCTCCTCGCTGGAGAATTCCGTGGCTCTCGACGGCGAGCGCGTGCTGAACCCGGAAGGGCTTCGCTGGTCGAACGAGTTCGTCCGTCACAAGGCGCTCGACGCCATCGGCGACCTCGCCCTCGCGGGCATGCCGATCATCGGCCTCTACCGCTCCTACAAGGGCGGACACCGGATCAACGCCGCGATCGTTGAGGCGCTGTTCGCCGACGAAACCGCTTTCGAGATCGTGGAAGGCAGCGTGCCGCGCCGTGAGCCGGTGCAGGTCCATGCCGGTCTCGCGGTCGGTCTGGCCCGCCCGGCCTACGGCCCCGAGCGCACCTGACGGGCAGAGCCGTCGGAATCCGGGCCGGGAGAGCCAAGCTCCGCTAGGCGGACCGGCCGGCACGATCGGCAACTGAGAACACGAATCCAAGACGCGCCCCGATGGGGCGCGTTTTCGTATCTACCGGGGCGCCAGCACCTACACCCGCCAGTGCCCTGCACCCGCCAACGTCCTGCACCCGCCTGTTAACCTCTTTTCTTTTCCACGCGAATCGCCCAGCCTGCGGGCCGCGGAAACGCCGTACCGCCATGGATTTGCTGCATTGGCAGGTGACGCAGGTTGATCTGTTCCGTGTCGGGTTTGAGTGGGTGACCGTGGCGTCAGGCCGGTGTAAGAAACGGCTCCTGTCCCGCCACAGGTCTCAGCAAGAACACGGACGGGACAGGCAAGAACGATTGACGATCCGGGCCGGAGGCGTCCGGTCGCTGCCGGCTTCGGAGGATTGGAATGGTGACGAGGCTCGAAACTCGCGCGCGTGACGAGGGCGTCTGCATGTCGCCATGCCCCGCCCCGCTCCGGCCGCGCCGGCTCGCGGGCTTCAGCACGTTTGCCGCCATCGTGGCCGGCGGGCTTGCCGTCGCCTCATGCGGCCCCAAGCCCGATCCGGGCGCCGTGATCGACGATCCGCCGGCGGAGCAGCTTTACAACCAGGGCCTCGGCCTGATGCAGGCGGGCGGTCTCGCGGACGCGGCCAAGAAGTTCGAGCAGCTCGATCGCCTCTATCCCTATTCGGAATATTCTCGCAAGGCGCTCGTCAATTCCGCCTTCGCCTACTATTCGAACGGCAAGTATCAGGAAGCCATCAACTCCGCGCGGCGCTTCCTGACGCTCTATCCGGGCAGCCCGGATGCAGCCTATGCCCTCTACATCATCGGCCAGTCCTATTACCGCCAGATCCCGGACGTTACCCGCGATCAGGAGCTGACCGGCAAGGCGCTCGACGCCTATCAGGAGCTGATAAACCGCTTCCCCGATTCCGAATATTCCGACGATGCCCGCGCCAAGATCGCGACGATCCGCGATCAGCTCGCCGGCAAGGAGATGGAGATCGGCCGCTACTATCTCGCACGGCACGACTATATCGCGGCGATCAACCGCTTCCGCGATGTCATCACCAACTACCAGACCACCCGGCAGACCGAAGAGGCGCTCGCCCGCCTCGTCGAGGCCTATTACGCCCTCGGCGTGATCCCGGAAGCCCAGACGGCTGCCGCGGTGCTCGGC
This sequence comes from Pseudomonadota bacterium, assembly GCA_023442215.1. GTDB lineage: Bacteria > Pseudomonadota > Alphaproteobacteria > Rhizobiales > Segnochrobactraceae > Pseudoxanthobacter. Next base: position 4,815 of record JAEZMP010000559.1, on the reverse strand, counting down.
CACAACTTCCCGGATTCGAGCTGGTACAAGAACTCCTACGAGCTTCTGAAGACCGGCGGCTATTCCCCGATGGAGAACACCGGCAGCTGGATCAGCCAGGCGTTCAAGAACTTCAAGCTGCTCTGAGGCGCAGACCCGGGTTGGACCGCGCCGGACCTCGGCAAGGCTCGTAACCGGGCGTGATGGACGGTTGCGGTCGCCCGTCAGGGCATCGGCGAAATCAAGGGCCTGAGCCTGTTCACGTCGCGCGGCGGATGCCGCGCGGAGGGGCGCGGGCTCTCCGAAGAAGTCGCAAGAAGCAGGACACCGCCGAATGCTCGTCGAGCTATCGATCCGCGATATCGTGCTGATCGACCGGTTGGAGATCGGCTTCCGGCGCGGCCTCACCGTGATGACCGGTGAGACAGGCGCGGGCAAATCCATCCTGCTCGACTCGCTGACGCTCGCCCTGGGTGGCCGCGGCGATGCCGGTCTCGTGCGCCATGGCGCGAGCCAGGGTCAGGTGGCCGCCGTGTTCGACGTGCCGGCCGGCCATCCCGCCCGCGTCATCCTCGCCGAGAACGCCGTCGATGCAGACGGCGAGATCATCCTGCGCCGGGTCCAATCCGCCGATGGGCGGACACGCGCCTTCATCAACGACCAGGCGGTCGGCGTCGCACTGATGCGCACTGTCGGCACCGCACTGGTCGAGATCCACGGACAGCACGACGAGCGTGCTCTGGTCGATCCCGCGGCCCATCGCAGCCTGATCGACGCTTTTGGCGGCCTTGAAGCCGCGTGCGCGGCGGTCTCCTCCGCGTGGACGGCGCGGCGCACGGCGGAAACGACCCTCGTGCGCCACCGCGAGAAGGTGGAAGCGGCCCGGCGCGAGGTCGACTATCTGCGCGCGGCCGTGGAGGAACTGGAGGCGCTTGGCGCCGAAGTCGGCGAGGAAGAGGTGCTCGCCGCCGCCCGCACCGACATGATGCGCTCGGAGAAGATCGCCGGTGATCTCCGTGATGCCTTCGATGCCCTCGATGGCTCAGGATCGCCCATCCCCGAAATCGCCAGCGTTATGAAACGCCTGGATCGCAAGCGCGCCGACGCGCCGGGTCTTGTTGACGGACCGACCGAATCGCTCGGCCGCGCCCTCGATGCGCTGGAGGAGGCGCGCAGCGGACTGGAGGCTGCGCTCGTTGCCGTGGCATTCGACCCCCGCGCGTTGGAACGGACCGAGGAGCGGCTGTTCGCGCTCCGGGCCGCAGCGCGCAAGCATCAGGTGGCGGTCGACGCCCTGCCGGCGCTCGCCGAGCGCATGGCCGGGGAACTGGCGGAGATTGACGCCGGCGAGGAACGCCTCGCTGCGCTGGACGCGGCCGTTGTGGAGGCGCGGGCGGCCTATGACGCCGTGGCTGACGATCTGTCCCGCCGCCGCATGGTGGCGGCGCGAGCACTGGAGATGGCGGTCGCGGCCGAGCTGCCGGCGCTCAAGCTCGAGCGCGCCGCCTTCCTCGTCGAGATCGCCTCCGATCCGGCCGCCGCCGGGCCGGAGGGCATCGACCAGGTCGAGTTCTGGGTGCGCACAAATCCCGGCACGCGGCCGGGGCCGATGATGAAAGTCGCGTCCGGCGGTGAGCTTTCGCGCTTCCTTCTGGCGCTCAAAGTCGCGCTTGCGGATCGCGGATCAGCGCCCACGCTGGTGTTCGACGAGATCGATACGGGGGTTGGTGGCGCGGTGGCCGAAGCGATCGGGCTCCGGCTTTCGCGGCTTGCTGGCGGGGTGCAGGTGATCGCCGTCACCCATGCGCCCCAGGTGGCGGCACGTGCCGACGGGCATCTCCTGATCGCCAAGGAGGCTCACGGGCAGGAGGATCGCGTCTCCACCCGCGTCATCCCCATCGACGATGCCGTGCGGCGTGAGGAGATCGCCCGAATGCTCGCCGGCTCGACCATCACCGACGAGGCGCGCGCCGCCGCCGACCGGCTGTTGGCGGGCAGCCACTGACCGGTTTTCACGCGAGCGAAGCGCCAGCCATTCCCGAACGAAAATGCCGACCGGATGAGGCCCATCCGGTCGGCATTCTTATGTCTCGGAAACTCATCCTGCCGGAAAGGCCGCTCAGTGCGCGACCTTGTCCCAGATCTTCTTCTTCGTGAAGTAGAGCAGGCCGGCGAACACGATCAGGAAGGCCATGACCTTGAAGCCCAGCTGCTTGCGCTCCTGCAGCTTCGGCTCGGCCGCCCACATCAGGAAGGCCGACACGTCGCGGGAATATTGGTCGACGGTCTGCGGTGCCCCGTCGGAATATTCCACCTGCCCGTCGGACAAGGGCGGCGGCATTGCCAGGAAATGCCCGGAGATGAAGTGCGGATTGTAGTGCAGGCCGGGCGGTACGGTCACGTCTGCGGGCGGATTGGTGTATCCGGTGAGCAGCCCGTAGATATAATCCGGCCCGGCTTCCTGATACTGGGTGATCGCGTCGATCACAAACCAGGGAAAGCCGCGCTCCACCGCGCGCGACTTGGCCATCAGCGACAGATCCGGCGGTGCCTTGCCGTTGTTGGACGCGGCCGCCGCTTCGTCGTTGGGGAACGGCGACGGGAAATGGTCCGACGGACGCCCCGGCCGCTCGAACATGTCGCCGCTGCCGTCAGGCCCATCCTGGATCTGGTACTGCGCCGCGAGCGCCCGCACCTGGGCCTCGCTGTAGCCGAGCGCACCGGGCTGGCCGAGATTGCGGAAGGCGACATATTTCAGGCCGTGGCAGGCCGAGCAGACTTCCCGGTAGACCTGGAAGCCGCGCTGCAGCTGCGCCTCGTCATAGCGCCCGAACGGCCCGGCGAAGCTCCAGTCCTGACGCTTCACCGTCGGGCCGTGGCTCTCCTGGGCGGCTGCCGGCGACACGACGAGCGCCGGAACCGCGACAAGCAAGGCCGCCGCGAGCCCGAAGGCGGCGATGGCGCGGGCCGCGAGCCCGCGTCCGGCCTGGAAGGCCGGGCGGCGCGGCGGGCATTCGCTCTCAAGGGCATCCAGCCGGAACACGGCCGAGCCCGTCTCTTCTGCGGAGATCATGTGGCTCATCCCTTGCTTTCAGGCGCGGCAACGGAACCGGCAGGCCGGCCGCCTCCGCCTTTCAGGACCGATTCGGAGATCGAGGCCGGCAACGGACTCGGTGTCTCGAACAGCCCCAGCAGCGGCAGGATGACGAGGAAGTGGATGAAGTAGTAGGCCGTGCAGATCCGCCCGAGGATGACGTACATGCCCTCCGGCGGCTTGGAACCGAGCCAGCCGAGCAGCACCGCGACCGCCACCAGGATCCAGAAGAACGTGCGATAGAGCGGCCGGAAGGTCGCCGAACGCACCTTGGAGGTGTCGAGCCAGGGCAGGAAGAACAGCACGGCAATGGCGCCGAACATCGCGATGACGCCGCCGAGCTTCGAGGGGATCGAGCGCAGGATGGCGTAGAACGGCAGGAAGTACCACTCCGGAACGATGTGGGCCGGCGTCACCAGCGGATTGGCCGGAACATAGTTGTCCGGATGGCCGAGATAGTTCGGGATATAGAACACGAACCATCCGAAGAAGATCATGAAGCAGACGAGCGCCAGACCATCCTTGGTCGTGTAGTAGGGATGGAACGTCACCGTATCCTGCTTGGACTGCACGGAGATGCCGGTCGGATTGTTGTTGCCGGCGATGTGCAGCGCCCAGATGTGCAGCACGACCACGCCCGCGATCATGAACGGCAGCAGGTAGTGCAGCGAGAAGAAGCGATTGAGCGTGGCATTGTCGACGGAGAAGCCACCCCAGAGCCACGTCACCACGCTCTCCCCGACGATGGGGATCGCCGAGAACAGGTTGGTGATGACAGTCGCGCCCCAGAACGACATCTGCCCCCAGGGCAGCACGTAGCCCATGAAGCCCGTCGCCATCATCAGGAGGAAGATGATCACGCCGAGGATCCACAGCACCTCGCGAGGCTCCTTGTAGGAGCCGTAATAGAGCCCGCGGAAGATGTGGATATAGACGGCGATGAAGAACATCGACGCGCCGTTGGCGTGCAGATACCGGAGCAGCCAGCCATAATTGACGTCGCGCATGATGGCTTCGACACCGGAAAACGCCACCAGCGTGTTCGGTGCGTAGTGCATCACGAGGACGACGCCGGTGATGATCTGCGCCACCAGCATGAACACGAGGATGCCGCCGAAGGTCCAGAAATAGTTGAGATTCTTCGGCGTCGGAAAGGCGATGGCCTGGCCATGGACCAGGCTGATGATCGGAAGGCGCTTCTCAAGCCATTTGGCGGGCGCGCTCTTCGGCTCGTAGGTGGAATGGCCCGACATTGCGTTCCCTCCCCTCAGCCGATCGTCACGGACGTGCCGGACTCGGAGAACTTGAATGGCGGGATCGCCATGTTCTCCGGAGCCGGGCCGCGGCGGACGCGGCCGGCGCTGTCATATTCCGAGCCGTGGCAGGGACAGAACCAGCCGTCATATTCGCCCTGCTGGCCCAGCGGCACGCAGCCGAGATGCGTGCAGATCTGCACCATCACCAGCCACTGCTCCGCCTTAGGCGCGGCGCGGTTCGCATCCGTCGCCGGAGCATCGTCCGGCAGGTTGGCGTTGCGCGCGATGGGGTCGATCAGCTGATTGAGGGGCGTTGCCTTCGCCTCCTCGATCTCCTTGGCGGTGCGATGACGCACCACCACGGGCTTGCCGCGCCACTTGACGATGATCGACTGACCCTCGGCAACGCTCGACACGTCGACCTCGCTGGTCGCCAGCGCCAGCGACGCGGCGTCCGGGTTCATCTGGTCGATCAGCGGCCACACC
>JAEZMP010000480.1 GCA_023442215.1 Pseudomonadota bacterium | reverse complement strand
GGGCGGAAGGCGTCGTGCGCGGCCGGACCGCGGGCGGCGGCACCGGCGGGGCCGGCGTGTCGTTCAGCGCCCGCTCGAAATCATCGGCGTCGAAGCCGAAATCGCGCCCGGCCGGGCCGGGGCGCGGCGGCGGCGCGGCCGGCTCCTTGCGCTGGCCTGCAGGCGGCAGGCTGTCGGCGACGATGCGGGCGAGGTCCGCGAACGGATCGTCGTCCGGCGCACCGTCGACGCGCGGCTCGCCGTGGGGCGCATCACCGAACGCGGTCTGCTTGGGGGATGTTGAGCGGGGATCGTTCATCGGCCCATATTTCTGCTTGCGAACACGGCTCGGCCGGCATCGCTGGATTGGGATCCGCCGACGATAGTCGCGCCGGTAATACGCCTCGGAACGCCCCCATCCCTCAGCGCATCTCCTCCGGCGCGCTCACGCCGAGCAGAGCGAGTCCTCCGGCCAGCACGTCCGCAACCGCGTGAACCAGCGCGAGCCTAGCCTTGGTGGACTCTCGATCATCAGGGTTAATAAACCGTAAGTCCGTTCTTTCCTTGCCGCGATTCCAGTGACCGTGAAACGCGCCGGCGAGATCGTACAAATAGAAGCCGATGCGATGCGGTTCACGGGCCTCGGCAGCAGCCTCGACAAGTCGCGGCCATTCCCCGAGCTTGGCGATCAGCGACAGTTCGCTCTCATCTTCAAGGCGATTCAATGACGCGCCCGCAAGGACACCCGGCGCGAATATTTCACGCCCGAGGTCCTCGCCGGCCTGACGGAATACCGAGCGGCAGCGGGCGTGGGCATACTGCACATAGAACACCGGATTGTCGCGGGACTGCTCCGTGACCTTCTGGAAATCAAAGTCGAGCGGCGCGTCGTTCTTGCGGTAGAGCATCATGAAGCGCACCGCGTCGCGGCCGACCTCGTCGACGACATCGCGCAGCGTGACGAAATCTCCCGAACGCTTGGACATGCGCACCGGCTCGCCGGCGCGGAACAGCTTCACGAGTTGGCAGAGCCGGATGTCGAGGCTGCCCTCGCCCCCGGTCATCGCCTTCACCGCCGCCTGCATCCGCTTGACGTAGCCGCCGTGGTCGGCGCCGAGCACGTCGACCATCTGGCGGAACCCACGCAGATATTTGTCGTAGTGATAGGCGATGTCCGAGGCGAAGTAGGTGAACGAGCCGTCCGACTTGATCAGCGGCCGGTCGACGTCGTCGCCGAACGCGGTGGAGCGGAACAGGATCTGCTCGCGATCCTCCCAGTCCTCGGGCAACTGGCCCTTCGGCGGCTCCAGCCGGCCGACATAGACGTCGCCGCGCGCCTTGAGGTGTTCGATCGCCTCCGTCACGCGGTCGCGACCGCCCGACGACAGCGCCTTCTCGGACGAGAACAGGTCGTGCTGGACGCCGAGAGCCTCGAGGTCAGAGCGAATCATCGCCATCATCGCGTCGATGGTGAAGGCCCGCACGATCGGCAGCCATTCGGCTTCCGCCATGGCTTCCAGCTTCTCGCCCCACTCCGCGGCGAGCGCGGCTCCGACAGGCTTCAGGTAGTCGCCCGGATAAAGGCCCTCGGGAATCGCGCCGACCTCGCGGCCGAGCGCCTCGCGGTAGCGCAGGAATGCCGAGCGGGCGAGCACGTCCACCTGCGCGCCGGCGTCGTTGATGTAATATTCGCGCGTGACCTTCCAGCCGCTATAGGCGAGCAGGCTTGCCAGAGCGTCGCCGAACACCGCGCCGCGGCAATGGCCGACATGCATCGGCCCCGTCGGGTTGGCCGAGACATATTCGACATTGATCGGCTCGCCACCGCCAAGCCCGGAGCGGCCGAAGTCCGGCCCCGCCGCGACGATGGCGCCGAGCAGGCGGTGCCAGACCGCCGGGGCGACGCGGATGTTGATGAAGCCGGGGCCGGCGACTTCGGCGCTCGTCACGTCCGGCTCGCCGGCCAGTTCGGCGGCGATCGCAGTCGCGATCTCGCGCGGCGGCTTGCCCGCGCCCTTGGCGAGCACCATGGCGGCATTGGTCGCGAAATCGCCGTGAGACGGATCGCGCGGCGGCTCGACCACGAAGCGCAGGCGGCCTGCCGCGTCCACCGGGTCGGCCAGACCGATCTTCGTCACGATGCCGCGGATCCGCTCCGCGAACTCGGCATAAAGGTTCATCACGCGATCCTGTGCGTTCGAGACCGGCGCATAGGACGAGATCCCCGCAGTCCGATCAATCGCCTTGTGGCGACACTTTCCCGGCGGCGCCTATCGCAATTCCGGTGTGTCGTCAAACAGCCGGCGATGCATCTGAAGCGCGTAGCGGTCGGTCATGCCGGCGATGTAGTCGGCGATGCGGCGCAGCTTCTCCGCCTCGCTGCAGCGATCGATCGCCTCGCACCAGGCATCCGGCATCGCGTGCGGCTCCGCCCGAAAGGCCGCGAACAGGTCGCGCAGCACCCTGCCGGCGTCGCGGCGGATCGCGGTGACCTTCGGATTGCGATACATCCGCTGGAACAGGAACGTCTTGATGGCCCGCTCGGTCGGCACCATGCCGGGAGAGAACGCCGCCAGCGCCCTCGGCTGCGTCCGCACGGCGTCGGCGCTCGCCGGCCGGGCTTGCGAAAGCCGCACCCGGGTTTCCGCCAGCACGTCCTCCACCAGCGCGCCGACGAGACGACGGGTGATCTCGTGGGCGAGCCGCGGGCGGTCCAGCCCCGGGTAGGCCGCCCTCACCTCCGTCAGGATGCCGCTGACGAGCGGCACCGTTTCCAGTTCCTCCACCGCGAACAGGCCGGCGCGCAGGCCGTCGTCGATGTCGTGCGCGTCGTAGGCGATGTCGTCCGAGATCGCGGCGACCTGGGCCTCGAGCGACGGAAAGGTATGGAGGTCGAGGCCGAGCGTGGCGTCGTGGGCGAGCAGGGCATGCGGCAGCGGCCGGCCGGCATGGCGGCCGATCGGCGTGCCGTCGGGCGCCACCAGCGGGCCGTTGTGCTTCACGATGCCCTCCAGCGCCTCCCACGACAGGTTCAGCCCGTCGAAGGCGGCATAGCGCCGTTCGAGACGGGTGACGATCCGCAGGCTCTGGGCGTTGTGATCGAAACCGCCATAGCCCTCGAGACAGGCATCGAGCACGTCCTCGCCCTCGTGGCCGAACGGCGTATGGCCGAGGTCGTGGGCGAGCGCGATGGTCTCGGTCAGGTCCTCGTCCAGCCCGAGGGTGCGCGCGATGGACCGCGCGATCTGGGCGACCTCCAGCGTGTGGGTCAGGCGGGTGCGGAAATGGTCGCCCTCGTGGCTCACGAACACCTGGGTCTTGTGCGTCAGCCGCCGGAACGCCGAGGAGTGCAGAATGCGGTCGCGGTCGCGCTGAAACAGCGTGCGAGACCCCGGCAGCGGCTCCGGCACCCGGGTGCCACGCGAATGGGCCGGGTCGGCGGCAAACGGCGCGCGCCACGCAACCGGCGATCCGGCGGCAAACGAAGCGGCGGCGGCGGGGGCCGCGGCGGATGGGCGATCGATCAGGGCGGCCTCCTCGTCGCGGGCGCGCGGCCGTGCGCTGAACCGGCGGGGGAATCGGCCGGGCGGTCGTGATTATAGCCCCTACCGGCGAGCCGGCCATGACGGGCCGAGCGTGACGAACCCACCTGACCGGCCGGTGCCGACGAATGCGGCGTCGGGTGTTCCCGCGGGCGGCCGGCCGGTCGACGACAAATCGCCGCCCGCCATTTGACCCCCGCC
>JAEZMP010000439.1 GCA_023442215.1 Pseudomonadota bacterium | reverse complement strand
AGCCTGCGTTGCCTCGGCGACGAGCCGTGCCGGCACGTCCTCGTCGGCGAGATCGCCGGCGAGCTGGGCGACGCGGGCACCAAGCGCGCCGAGTTCGGCGGCGGTCCCGGCGAGCGCCCCGCCATGGGAGCGGCCGGTGATGGCGATGCGCAGCCGCTCGCCATGCTGCCGGGCGAGCCGCAGCGCGATGGCCGCGCCGATGCCGCGGCTGGCACCGGTCACCAGCAGGCGGACTGGCGCGTCTCCGGCCTCCATGCTCATCCCTTGAAGCCCGATTTGGCGAGATCGCGCGCGGCCTCGCGGAAGGCGCGCACGGTGATGTCCATCTCGGCTTCGCCATGGGCGAGCGAGATGAAATACCGCCCCCAGGGCGAGGGCAGGCCGACGACGCCATGGCGGCGCAGGCTGTCGCTCACCTGTTTCGTCGCCTCCGGGCGGACCCTGGCTTTCGCCTCCTCATAGACGCGCGGCGCCTTGTCGGTGAACCAGAGCGAGAACACGCTGTCGAAGCCGGTGGTGATGGCCGTGATGCCTTCGGCGGCGAAGGCGTCCTCGACCGCGCGCCGCAGCGCGGCGCCCCAGTCGAACAGGCGGGCGTAGGGACTCTCGTCCTCAAGGAGCTTCATCGTCGCCAGCACGGCCGAGGCGACGAGCGGGTTGCCGTGATAGGTGCCGAAGCAGGGCACCGTGCCGTCCTCCACCACCTCGAAGGCGCTGGGCGTGCCGAGCACGGCGGCGACCGGCACGCCGCTGCCGATGGCCTTGCCGAGGGTGACGAGGTCGGGCATCAGGCCGAGATCCTCGGACACCAGTTTCACCCCGCGCCGAAGGCCGACCATCACCTCGTCGGCGATGATCAGCGTGCCGTTCTCCCGCGCGCGCCGGGTCAGATGCTCAAAAAAGGTGCGCTCGGGAACGAGGCAACCGGTGTTGCCGAGCATGGGCTCTACCAGGATGGCGGCCAGATCCCCGCCCATCTCGTCGAAGAGCGCGTCGACATCGCCGATGTCGTTGATGCGGAACAGCGTGGTGTCTTCCTTCACCGGGCGCTCGTTGGTGCGCTCCGCCTCGGCGGATTCGACGAGGCCGAAGCGCACCGGGTCGAACCAGCCGTCATAGCCGCCCACCGCCTTGGCGATCAGCCGCCGGCCGGTATTGGCGCGCGCGATGCGGCAGGCGAGATGGACGGCCTCGGTGCCGGTGGTGGTGAAGGTCACCCGCGTCACCCGCGCGCCACCGATGCGGGCCAGCGCGGTGCCTGCCAACTCCTCGATATCGTTGGGAAAACCGGGCATCGGCCCGTTTTCGAGTGCCTTGGTGCAGGCCTCGACGACAGCGGGATGCGCGTGGCCGACGAGGGTGGCGCCCATCGCCATGCCGTAATCGACGAAGCTGCGGCCTTCCGTGTCGAACAGGCGGGCCCCCTGGCTGCGGGCGACCGTGAAGCCCTTGCCGTCGAGAGGCGGCAGGCTGCGGGCACGGCTCGACACGCCGAACGGCACCGTGAGTGCGTTCATCTCAATTACTCCAATGCTATCGACGGCTTGTCAGAAGCCGAGCAGTTTCGGCAGCCATTCGGTGGTGGCCGGCACGAACGCGACGATCAGCAGGCAGATGTTGCTGCTGATGAAGAAGGGGATCAGCCGCCGGGTGACCGGGTTCACCCCGATCTTGGCGATGTTGCAGACGACGAAGATGTTGGTGCCGACGGGCGGCGTGAACAGCCCGATACCGCCGGAGATCACGAAGATCAGCCCGAGCTGGTACGGCTGCAGGCCGACTTCGAGGCCGATGGGGTGGACGATCGGAGCGAGGATGATCAGCGTCGGGCCCAGATCGGCCCAGGTGCCGACGAAGGTGAGCAGCAGGATGATCAGCAGCGTGGTGACGACATAGCCGGCGCCGAGGTCGTGCAGCAGGCCGGCCGTCCACTGCGGCACCTCCTCGACGGTGAGGATCCAGGAGAAGGGGACCGAGACCGCCATGATGATCATGATGGCGCCGGTCAGCTTCACCGTCTCGTCGCCGACCTTCCACAACTTGCCCCAGCCGATCTCGCGATAGAGCAGGCCGCCGACCACCAGCGCCCACACCACCGCCACGAAGGCGGCTTCCGTCGGGGTGACGATGCCGGTGAGCATCGAACCGAGCACGCCGACCGGCATCAGCACGGCCGGCAGGGCGCGGAACAGGTGCTTCGAGAAGGAGGCGACGGTCGGACGGGTGTCGGACTTGGGGAAGTTCTCGCGCACGCCGACCCAGTAGGCCGTCAGCATGAAGGTGACGGTGAGCATCAGCCCGGGAATGATGCCGGCCGCGAACAGGCCGCCGATCGAGGTGTTGGTGATCACGCCGTACATGATCATCACCACGCTGGGCGGGATGATGATGCCGAGGGTGCCGGCGGCTGCCGTGACGGCGGCGGAGAAGTCCTTCGGATAGCCGCGCTCGGTCATCGCCGGGATCATCACCGAGCCGACGGCGCCGGTATCGGCGGAGGCCGAGCCGGTGATGCCGCCATAGACCATGCAGGTGGCGACGTTGACGAGGCCGAGGCCACCGCGGATGCGGCCGAACAGGTCGTCGCACAGGTTGATGATGCGGCGCGTCAGCCCGCCCTCGTTCATGATGCCGCCGGCGACCAGGAACAGCGGGATGGCAGCGAGCGCGATGGAGTTGGCGCCGTTGAACACCTGCTGGGCGAACCAGGCTGGCGGCAGCGGCACCAGGCCGACGGCGATGACGGCGAGGGAGGAGATGGCGATCGACCAGGCGACCGGCACGCCGGAGTAAAGCGTGAGCGCGAACACGCCGAAGAGAACGAGAAGGGTCATGCGGATCTTTCGGCGTCTGGCGCATGTCCCCGTTCGGAGCGAACCGCTCTGAACGACAAGGATATGCTCAAGCCTCTGAATCTGAAGCGTTTTCCTGTCGATCTGACGAGTCCGTCAGATCGGGAAGCGCTCTAGCGCAGGATTCGGAACAGGCGCAGCAGCGCGATGGCGCCGAGACTGACGCCCATGAAGATGACGATGCCCTGCATGGTCCATGAGGGGATGCGCATCACCGGCGTCGGCATGTAGCCGGTGCGCCCGAGCATCGCGTAGCCGCTGCGGACGAGCGCGGCGGAAACCAGCAGCAGCACCACCGCGTGATAGGTGCGGAACACCGGCCCGCGGTCGCTGCTGGTGCCGTCCACCGAAACGTTCTCGCCGGCGATCTCGGCCAGCACGGTGCCGACCGCGATGATCCAGAGGAACATGATCGACAGCATCTCGAACGACCAGGTGACGCCCTGGATGTGGAAATAGCGGCCGACGACGCCCAGGCCGGTGGAGGCCAGCAGCACGAGGAGCGCCAGCATCCCGGCCCAGGTCAGGCCGAGATGCAGGGCGCGGCCGAGCCGGGCGAACACCGTCCGGTCCGGCGCGGCGGGGGCGCTCACGCCTTCGCCGCCGCGTCGCGCACCGATTTGACGAGATCGGCGCCGTATTCCTTCGAGAAGGTCTCGTAGACCGGGCCGACCATGGCCGCGAAGGGCGCGGTGTCGACGGCGTTCACCTCAAGCCCCTTCTCCTTCAGCTTCACGATGATGCCGTCATAGGCCCCGGAGATGGCGGTGCGGTACCAGGCCTGCGTGGCCGTTGCGGCATCGGTCACCGCCTTGCGCTCGGAAGGAGAGAGACTGTCGAGCTTGGCCTTGTTGGCGTACCACCAGTTCGCCATCCACATGTAGTTGGAAAGCGACAGGTATTTCTGCGCCTCGTACCATTTGGCGTCGTAGAAGTCGCGCAGCTCCGGCTCGGCACCGTCGACCACGCCGCTCTGCAGGGAGGTGTAGACCTCGCCGTAGGGAATGGCCTGCGGCAGCGCGCCCAGCGTCTTGATGGTCTCGATGGCGACCGGGATCGGCGGGGTGCGGAGCTTGAGGCCCGCCATGTCGGCGGGCTTCACGATGGGGTGCTTCGAGTTGGTGAAGCTGCGGAAACCGGAATCCAGCACGCCGACGATCTCGTAGCCCTTGGCCGGGGCCATGGCGGCGAGTTCCTTGCCGATCGGGCCGTCCAGCACCGTGTGAACCTTGGCGAAACTGTCGAACAGGAAGGGCAGCGAGACGACGTTGAGGCGTGGGTCGATGGCGTCGACGACACCGCCGAGGCCCATGTCGATCGAACCGTCGCCGACCTGCTCGCAGACCGGCCCTTCGTCGCCGAGCAGCCCGTTGGCGAAGATCGTGACCTTCACGCTGCCGCCGGTCGACGTCTCGACATCGGCCTTGAACTTGACGAGGGCCTGCTGGATGAGGCTGTCCTCGGGGGAGGAGTGCGCCACCTTCAGCGTCGTGGCGGCCGAGGCGCGCCCGGTAATCGCAAAGGTGGAGGCGGCGGCTACGCCGGCGATGAAAGTCCTGCGGTCAAGGCGCATAGTCGTCTCCAGATGTCGCACCCGCTGAAATCAGATGAACCTTCGGAGTTTCCGCCCGGGAATCGTTCTATCCGATGGGCATGCCGGTGGTGGCGCTCCATTGCCGCCGAAGACAGCCCTCGATGACGAGTTGGTGACAGTGTGGTCCTGCGGTGCCGACAGCGTCAATCGCCGGCCGGACAAGGCCAGGCAACAAGTTCTTATGCCTTCATAAGCCCGCTTTATTTCTGGCAGGCATGTCATTTCTGGCGGGCATGTCCCGGCCCGCGCCCTCGATCCAGCCGACGGACTCGACACCCGGCTCGCGGGCGCGGGCGAATTCGCGGCGCAGGAAGGCGGCTAGCTGGCGGGCGGCGAGGCGCTCGCTGCGGCTGACCAGCAGCACCAGCGGCAGCGCCGGCAAAGCGGGCAGGCCGTCCGCCTCGCCGAGGCAGCGCCATCCCGCCGGCACCGCGGATTCCGGCAGCACGGTCAGCATGCTGCCGGAGGCGACGGCGAGATGGATGCCGCTGACATGAGAGGAGGTGTGGGCGAGCCGCCAGGGGCGCTCGGCGCGGTCCAGCGTGGCGAACACGCGCGGGCGGGCCGAGCAGTCGTCGGAGAACATGGCGAGGCGCAGCACCTCCTCGTCCTCCGGATGGCCATTGGGTCCGGTACACCAGACCTGCCGCTCGTAGCGGAAGACCGAGTCCGGCGGATCCTCCGGCGCCTGGGTGACGATGGCGACGTCGAGTTCGCCGTTGTTCATCATCAGACGCAGCTTGCGCGAGAAGTCGCAGGTGAGGTCGATGTAGAGAGCGCGATTCTGCGGGCTGAAGCGGTGCAGCAGCGCCTCGCCGATCGAACCGACGAAATCGTCGGGCATGCCGAGGCGGACGCGGCTCTCCGTCACGCGGTCGGCGACCGCCTCCAGCGCCTCGGCCTCGATCGACTGGATCTGCCGGGCATAGCCGATCAGGCACTCGCCGGTGACGGTGGCGGTGACCCGCCGGTGGCCGCGTTCGAACAGCTTCTTGCCGAGCCGCTCCTCGAGGCGCGCCACCGCCATGCTGACCGCCGCCTGCGTCTTGCCGAGATGCTCGGCGGCGGCGGTGAAGCTGCCGAAATCCGCGACTGCGACCAGCGCGGCCAGCGTATCGCTATCGAAATGGCGCACCTTCGTCCTCTTTCGCTGCGGGCCGTCCCGCAGGAAAGACTAACGCGGCGCAGGTGGCGCCTTAAGAATGAATAAGCTGCAGTTTTGGCGGCGCGTGATGCCTCGATAGGCAGAGAGCGCGGGGTGCGGTGTCCCAGGAGGGTTCGCGGTCCGCGAACGGATCGTCCATGTCCTGACATCTGACGGCGGCTGTTACGATCGCATGGGCGAGACGGGATCCCGCCCGGCCGCTTTCGTCAGGGTCCGGAGGTCCGTCACTCCCTCCGCCCCGTCAGCCACCCCGGCAGCTCCGCGATGGCGTCGAGCTTCGCGAAGAAGGGCGAGGCAGCGGGGGGCTCGGCGTGTTCCAGCGCCCATACCAGCGGGTAGGGGATGTGGATGCCGAAATGGCCGGCTTCCAGCGCGGGGATCACGTCCGAGCGCAGCGAATTGCCGACCATCGCGCCTTCGCCCGCGGCGGTGCCGTGGCGGGTGAACACCCTGCGGTAGGTCTCGGCCGTCTTCTCGCTGACGATCTCGACGCCGGAGAAATGGTCGCCGAGGCCGGAGCGGGCGAGCTTCTGCTCTTGGTCCATCAGGTCGCCCTTGGTGATCAGCACGAGGCGATAGTTCGCGGCGAGGGCCGCGAGGGTCTCGGCGACGCCGTCGAGCGGCTCCACCGGATGGTCGAGCATGTCGCGGCCGAATTCCAGGATCGACGCCACGGCCGAGGACGGCAGGCGGTGGTCGGTGATCTCCAGCGCCGTCTCCAGCATCGACAGGGAGAACCCCTTGATGCCGTAGCCGTACCGGCGGAGGTTGCGCCGCTCCACCGCGATCAGGTGCTCCGTCAGCGCCTCCGGCGCGGCATAGGGCGCGAGCAGGTCCTTGAAGCGGCCCTCGGTAAAGTGAAACACGGTCTCGTTGTGCCAGAGCGTGTCGTCCGCATCGAGGCCGATGGTGGTGATGGACGTGGGGCTCGTCGTCATGGCGGTCGTCATGGTCATGGATGCAGGGTCAGAGATACGGGGTGACGGGTGCGTGGTGACGGGTGTTGCCCGGATTATCGTCGTCGTTGCACGGTCCGTTCGCGGTGGTCGCGCCCGGCCGGCGGCTGTTCCGGAACGCGTCGCGATCCGGCGAATCCATCCAGACCGGAAGCGCGTCCTTTGCACCGGCCTGAGCATCTCCTTGTCGCCAGATCGCTCCGCAGGCGATATGCGCCATGTCCGCAGCCGGCTTGCAACACACATACACACAAATTGATGCCGTGCGGCTGGTGCGGCCTGCCGCGATGGACGTATTTGTTGCCGATTGTGCGGGTCTCCGCCCGCCCGGC
>JAEZMP010000421.1 GCA_023442215.1 Pseudomonadota bacterium | reverse complement strand
GCGCAGCGCCGGCGCGAAGCCCGCGAGCGGCGTGACGCCGCTGGACGGGCGTTCGCCGCGCGCGGCTCGGAACCAAGGCTCCTGCTCGGTGCGCAGGCCGAGCGGGCGGAGAACACCGGTGCGCGGGGAGGGCGCATCGACGGACGGCTGCTGGAAGCGGCGTCGGCGCGGGCGGAGGAAGCCCGCTCGAAGGTCGAGATCGTCACCCCCTTGTCCATAGCCCTGGCGCCGAGCGGCCTGCCGTCCGGGACGGAACTGCTGACGATGGAGGCGGTGACGGTCGCGGTGGAGGAGCGGGTGCTCGGTCCGTGGACCCTCGCCATCCGCGGCCCGGAACGGGTGGCGGTCTCCGGCGCGAACGGCGTCGGCAAGACGAGCCTGCTGAAAGCCGCGGCCGGCATCATCGCGCCGGCGGGTGGAACGGTGCGGCGGGCGGGGGGGCGCATCGCCATGCTCGACCAGCATGTCGGGCTGCTCGACAGCGCCGCCAGCATCCTCGCCAATGTCCGCCGGCTCAATCCTGCACTCGACAATGAGGCGGCCCACGCCGCGTGCGCCCGCTTCGCATTCCGGAATCGAGACGCGCTCCGCCCGGTCGGAGTCCTTTCCGGCGGAGAGCGCCTGAGGGCCGGATTGGCCTGCGCGCTGGCGAGCGAGTGTCCGCCTTGGCTTCTCGTTCTCGACGAGCCGACCAATCACCTCGATCTTGAATCCATCGAGGTGCTGGAATCCGCGCTGAAGGCGTTCGACGGCGCGCTGCTGGTGGTCAGCCACGACCCGGTCTTTCTGGAAGCCATCGGTATCGAGCGGACGATCCGGCTCGGCGGATGAGGGCATCGGGGTGACGCGGAGGGGCCGGACGTGCCGGAATGCTCCGCCCGGAATGGTGCGGCTTTCTCGAAGGCGGTGTCTTTTCCGCCCGCCGCGTTGTGAAACGGCTAACCGGTGGATGACATGCTTTGCTCCGGCGTCCCGGCAGCGTATGGTCCGGCGCATCTCCGCTGCCCGGTCGCCCGGGGCGTCGGCGTGCCGAAACCGTATTTTGGATAACGAGCGACATGCAGATCGTGCGTCTTCGTCCGGCCGGCAAGGCCGCACCCTCCGCTTCGCGCCGGCCGGCGACTGTGGCCTCGGTCCTTGCCGCCGCGTCGCTGGCGCTCGTGCTCGCCGGCTGCAGCGACGATCCGACCTCGCGCGTCATTCCCTATACGATGAAGCACGGCACGGTTCCGCCCGGCACGACGGTGCCGGAAACCCAGAAGAACGGCTTCCCGAACCTGGCCTACAAGGCCGTCACCACCCATCCGGTGATGATGACCCAGGGCGAGCAGCAGATTTATCAGGGCGACCTGCAGAAGACGCTCGATGCCGAGACGGGCAAGGCAACGGCGCTGGCATCGCATCAGGATACGACGGCGGAACTGACAGCGCTCGGCGCGACCCACGCCGAGGACGCCCGCAAGATCATCGAGAGCGGCACGAAGCCCCCCGAGGGCGCCCAGCCGGATGCCGACGCTGGCGCCACCAACTGACGTGCGGCGTGCGCCGTTCTGCAAACGGTGATAGAGTGAAGTGGCCGTAATGACGCCGCGCGAGTTCTTGCAAGCCATGAATTCCGTGCCGCTACGAGGTGTCCTGGGATCGGAAAGGGCTCGAAGCGGCCGGGCGCCCAAAGGGCGCCGCAATCGGCGCCGATCACGGCTTCCACCCCGAGTGGGGGAACCGCCGCGTCCGTTCATTCCGGCGCGGTCCTATTAAAGAGCGATATCCGCGGCCCGGCGGCATTTACAGGGAATGCAGCCGCCGGAACAAACATGGATCGAGGTTGAGGCGATGGACGAGTTCCATAAAATCCGGCGCTTGCCGCCCTATGTCTTCGAGCAGGTCAATCGGCTGAAGGCGAGCGCGCGAGCTTCGGGCGCCGACATCATCGACCTCGGCATGGGCAATCCCGACCTGCCGACGCCGCAATACATCGTCGACAAGCTCTGCGAGGCGGTGCAGCACCCGCGCACCCATCGCTACTCGTCGTCGAAAGGCATCCCCGGCCTGCGCCGGGCCCAGGCGGCCTATTACGATCGCCGCTTCGGCGTGAAGCTCAATCCCGACACCCAGGTGGTGGCGACGCTGGGCTCCAAGGAAGGCTTCGCCAACATGGCCCAGGCGATCACCGCACCGGGCGACGTGGTGCTGGTGCCGAACCCGAGCTACCCGATCCATGCCTTCGGCTTCCTGATGGCCGGCGGTGTCGTGCGTTCGGTGCCGTCCGATCCCGGGCCCGACCTGTTCCAGGCGTTGGAACGCGCCGTGGTGCATTCGATCCCGAAGCCGATCGCGGTCGTGCTGTGCTACCCGGCCAATCCGACCGCCGCGGTGGCCGATCTCGATTTCTACCGCGATGTGGTGGCGTTCGCCCGCAAGCACGAGATCTTCGTGCTGTCGGATCTCGCCTACTCGGAAATCTATTTCGAGGGTCCGCCGCCGCCGTCGATCCTGCAGGTTCCGGGCGCCAACGACATCGCGGTCGAGTTCACCTCGATGTCGAAGACCTTTTCCATGCCCGGCTGGCGCATGGGCTTCGCGGTCGGCAACGAACGGCTGATCGCCGCCCTGACGCGGGTGAAGTCCTATCTCGATTACGGCGCGTTCACGCCGATCCAGGTCGCTGCGACCGCCGCGCTCAACGGCGGCGACGCCGCGATCCAGGAAGTTCGCGACGTCTATCGCAAGCGCCGCGACATCCTCGTGGATTCGTTCGGGCGCGCAGGCTGGGAGGTTCCGTCGCCGCGTGCCTCGATGTTCGCGTGGGCGCCGATCCCCGAACCCTACCGCGCGCTCGGCAGCCTGGAGTTCTCCAAGCTGCTGCTGGAGAAGGCGGACGTGGCGGTTTCGCCGGGCATCGGCTTCGGCGAGCATGGCGACAGCTTCGTGCGCATCGCGCTCGTGGAGAACGAGCAGCGCATTCGCCAGGCCGCCCGCAACCTGCGCCGCTTCCTTGAAACGTCCGAGGAAACGTTGCACAACGTCATCCCGATCAGCGCCCACCGCTGATCGGCTCCCGGCCGGCGCCGCGGCACGCGATCCGTCGATCGTGCCGCAGCCGGACGGGGATGATGCGTCGTGTTCGCCGTGACGCGGCGGTTCGCGGGATGCCGCGGCCGGCCGCGTCGCGCGCGTTGTGTTTTCTCGAAGGTCTCGCGACCGGTCCCCAGGCTGCCGGTCGCGCGATCGCGATAGGATCCGCTGTCCCGATGGTTGAACCCCTGCGCGTTGGCCTTGCCGGCCTCGGAACCGTCGGCATCGCGGTCCTCCGTTTGCTCGAGCGCCGCAGGGCGGACCTGGAGGCGCGCTGCGGCCGGCCGATCGTGGTGTCAGCCGTGAGCGCCCGCTCGCGCGGCAAGGACCGCGGCGTCGATCTTTCCGACGTCACCTGGTACGACGACCCCGCCGATCTCGCCCATGACAACTCCATCGACGTGTTCGTCGAGGTCATCGGCGGCGAGGATGGGCCTGCGCGGCGTGCGGTCGAAGCCGCCATCGCCCGGGGCCTGCCGGTCGTGACCGCCAACAAGGCACTGCTCGCGCGCCACGGCAATGCGCTCGCCCGCGCAGCCGAGGCCCACGACACCGGCATCGGGTTCGAGGCGGCGGTCGCCGGCGGCATCCCCATCGTTCGCACGCTGCGCGAGGCGCTGCCGGGCAACGAGATCAGCCGCGTCTATGGCATCCTGAACGGCACCTGCAACTACATCCTCACCCGCATGGAGCGCGAAGGCCTGGACTTCGCCACCTGCCTCGCGGAGGCGCAGCGGCTCGGCTATGCGGAGGCCGATCCGACCTTCGACATCGAGGGCTACGATACCGCCCACAAGCTCGCGCTTCTGACCGGGCTGGCATTCGGCACCGAGGTCGATGCCGACGCGATCCTGATCGAAGGCATCTCCGCCATCACGCCGGACGACATCGCGGCGGCGGACGAACTCGGCTACCGGATCAAGCTGCTCGGCGTCGCCAGCCGGGCCGGCGACGGCATTGAGCAGCGGGTGCATCCGACGATGGTGCCGAAGTCCTCGGCCATCGCCCGCATCGACGGCGTTCTGAACGCCGTCGCGGTCGACAGCGACGCGCTGGGCGAGATCGTTCTGGTCGGTCCCGGCGCCGGCGGCGAGGCGACGGCATCCTCGGTCATCGCGGACCTTATGGACGTGGCGACCGGCCGCCACATCCCGACCTTCGGCCGTCCGGCCTCGGCGATGCAGCCCTATAGCGCGGCCCGGATCGCCCGCCATGCCGGGGGCTATTATCTCCGGCTTCTGATCGAAGACCGGCCGGGGGCGCTCGCGACCATCGCCCGGCATATGGCCGACCATGGCATCTCGCTCGAGTCCATCGTGCAGCGTCGCCGCGCGCCGCGTGCCGACGCGCCAAGCGCTGCCGTTCCCTCGGTGGTACAGCCGATCGTGCTGATCACCTACGAGACCACCGAAGAGGCCGTCCGGGCGGCGATCGGCGCGATTGCGGCCGAGAGCGTCGTTGCAGGCCCCCCGAAGATGATCCGAATCGAAAAGCTCGCGTGATGCCGGCCAGGCCGGCCCGCGCGATTGACCGAGAGGCCCACATGTCCACGATTGAAAAGCCGCGCAGCGCCGTGCTTGAGCGCATCCTCACCCTCGAGGTGGTGCGCGTGACTGAACGCGCGGCCGTCGCCGCCGCCCGCCTGCGCGGCCGCGGCGACGAAAAGGCCGCCGATCAGGCTGCGGTCGACGCCATGCGGCGCGAGCTCAACGTTCTGCCGATCGACGGCGTCGTCGTGATCGGCGAGGGCGAGCGCGACGAAGCGCCGATGCTCTATATCGGCGAGACGGTCGGGACCGGCGGCGGCGTGAAGGTCGACATCGCCCTCGATCCGCTCGAAGGCACGACGCTGTGCGCCAAGAACCAGCCGAATTCGCTGGCGGTGCTGGCGATCGCCGAGCGCGGCGGCCTGCTGAACGCGCCCGACGTCTACATGGACAAGATCGCCATTGGACCTGGTTACCCCAAGGGCGTGGTCGATCTCGACGCCACCCCGGCCGAGAACATCAAGGCTCTGGCCAAGGCCAAGGGCGTCGCGCCCGAGGATATCACCGCGCTCATCATGGACCGGCCGCGCCACGCCGCGCTGATCGAGGCCGTGCGCGCCACCGGCGCGGCGGTGCAGCTGATCTCCGACGGCGACGTCGCCGGCGTGATTCACACGACCGAGCCCGAGGAAACCGGTGTCGACATCTATCTCGGCATCGGCGGCGCGCCGGAGGGCGTGCTGGCAGCGGCCGCGCTGCGCTGCATCGGTGGCCAGATGCAGGGTCGCCTGATCCTCGACACCGAGGAGAAGCGCGCCCGTGCCAAGCGCATGGGGATCGCCGAGGCCGACAAGAAGTACGAGATGCACGAGCTTGCCTCGGGCGACGTCTACTTCGCTGCCACCGGCGTCACCGACGGCAGCCTGCTGTCGGGCGTGCGTTTCGGCCGCCACGGTGTCTCGACCGAGACCCTGGTGATGCGCTCGGCGACCCGCACCAAGCGGTGGATCAAGGCCGTGCATCCGCTGGTGGAGAAGTTCCGCACCGAATGAGCACCGGCTCCGGGCCGGGCCGGTAACAGCATGATGTGACGATCAGCGGGCGGGGCCGGAAGGCGCCGCCCGTTTTGCATTGCGGCCTGTGCTCCGAAAGGCGGCGCCACGGCTTGTCGCTGATGCTCATGCGCCGTCCCACACAGCTGAGCAGGAGCGGCGCCATCAATTGCCGTCGTAGTTTAGGATTGTTCTTATTCTATTGAAATTTGAAGGCGTTATGCGCCTGCGTTCTGGCTCTTTTGCATTTGAAACACTTGCATGTGGCTCGCAAAAGCCCAATTGTACCGGCGGCCCGCAATGTCCTCGTGATGCGCGCCATGTGCGCCGCAGGCTGGCGAAGGACCCACGGGACAGATGATCGTTTGTTCGTGTAACCGGCTTTCCGATCGGACGCTCGCGAAGGCGGCTGCCGAGATTGCTGCCGAGCCCGATCGCGGCATCATCACGCCGGGAGCCGTCTTCAAGTCCCTCGGCTGCCGGCCCGAGTGTGGCGGTTGCTTCCCCCTCGTCGTCGATGTGATCCACCGTGCCGCCGTCGCGGCGGAGATCGCGGACGTCAGGCTGGAACGCACGACCCGAAGCGGCCGCATCCTTCTGGCTCCGAGGCTGGCGACGGCACTCGGCCTCGACGGGACGGCCAAGCCCCAGGCGGCGTGCGGCTGTCCCTCTGTGCACGATCACGATGACGTGCGCGTGCCCGTCGCTCCGGCGGCCACAGCCGGGCAGGGGGCGGAAAAACCGTCCGCCGACGCAGCGCAAGGCGGAGTCGTGATCACGCTCGCCATCGCCGCCGTGACGCACACGAATGCCGCCCCGCAAGCTGAAACCACGCCGGCCGAAGCCGCCGACGAGCTCAGCCGCGTTGCGGATTCGAACGCTCAAGACGCGGCTGCGACCATTCCGGACATGGCAATCCGCCGTCGGGCGTGAGTTGATGCTCAGACCGACGCGGGGCCTCTATGGATCTTCCCCTATTGCGCTCCCGGAATTGGAATGATTAAAACTCATGCACCGTCCGGCCAGACAGCGGGCGGGACGCGTGTGTGCCGAGGAGAAGACGATGAAGGGCGATCCAGAAGTTCTGGAGATACTGAACAAGTCGCTCAAGCATGAGCTTGCGGCGATCAATCAGTATTGGCTGCACTATCGCCTCCTCGACGATTGGGGCTTCACGCTTCTTGCCAAGAAGGAGCGGGAGGAATCGATCGAGGAAATGCACCATGCCGACAAGCTGGTGACCCGCATCATTTTCCTGGAAGGCCATCCCAACCTTCAGACGCTCGATACGCTGCGAATCGGCGAGAACATCAAGGAAGTTCTCGAATGCGATCTTGCAGCCGAGTATTCCGCCCGTGCGCTCTACAAGCAGGCTCGCGAGCTCTGCCGTGACAAGGGCGACTACGTGACGATGGAGCTTTTCGAGGATCTGCTCGAGGACGAGGAAAGCCACATCGACTTCATCGAGACCCAGCTTCAGCTGCTCGAATCGATCGGCGTGCAGAAATACGGCCAGCTTCAGGCGGCGCCGGCCAACGAGGCCTGATCGCCGCGCCAGCTTTTATGGATCGAGCGGCCGGGTCATTCCCGGCCGTTTTGCTTTTTGGCCTCCTGCAACACGTCTTCGAGCAGGGGATGCGGCGGCAGATCGGCGGGCGAGCCCCTGCGAAAGCTGCTGAACAGGCTGCCGATGCAGGCGCAGCTCGCATTGCACTCGCCGGGATTGAGCGGGTCCCGCATCCACTCGTCCAGAAGCCCGGTCATGCAGGCGCGCAGGGTCAAACATGCCACCTCGGGGGTCCACGCAGCGGCAAGCTGGCCGCGCCGGGAAGCCTCCCGGAACGCATCCAGAAACAGCACCCAGAGCCGGCTCTTCGCTTCCTCGAACCGGGCGAGCGCTTCGGCCATGTCGCCGACATACTCGCAGCGGTGAAACATGATCGAGAGCACGCGCTGCTTCTGCTCGTCGTCGAAGAGAGACGCGAGTGACGCAACCACCGCTTCCTCGATGACATCCAGCGGCTCGGCGTCCTTCCGGGACATCGTTCGTTCCAGCAGTTCCTCGTGCGGAAGCCGGACGCGGTGCTCCATGGCGCAGAACAGATCAAGCTTGTTCTTGAAGTGCCAGTAGACGGCGCCGCGTGTGACACCCGCCGCCCGTGCGATATCATCGAGCGATGTGCCCGATACGCCACGCTCGAAAAACAAGGCTTCCGCGGCATCGAGCAGGTCGTTGCGGGTCTGCTCGGCTTCTGCTTTCGTTCTACGCGCCATGGGTCCTTCGCGCCGTCCGGGTTTCGTGCGCCCGGTTTCGTGGCTTGCTTACATACGATCGTGAATGTATATAGCTCGGGTCGTGGTGCCGTCGAGTCCGGTTTTCCCTCCCGAGCCGCCGCGTCCGCCTGTTTCGCCGTTTGCCGGTTCTGCGTGGGCCGAAGGGGCGGAACGACCCGTAGGGGCGGGTGCGTCCGTCAGACCGGCGGCATCCACGCGCTTGCATCAAAACGAGACCGAGCGGTGCCTGATTGCGGGCCGCCGGTGATGGTTTGCAAAGGACACAGACAGATGAGGACGAAGTCGCTGGTTCTGGCCGTCGGCGCGGCGCTTCTTGGGCTGGCTCCCGTTGCCGTGTCCTATCTGTTCGCTCCGGCGCCCGTGTTCGCTCAGGGTGCTCCTCCTCCGCCGGCCGTCACCATCGCCACGGTGGAACGCAAGAACGTGCCGCTCTCCTACGAATATGCCGGACGTGTGTCGGCATTTCGCGAGGTGGAGGTGCGCGCGCGCGTCGCTGGCATCCTGATGTCCCGCAACTTCACGGAAGGCGCGACCGTCAAGGAAGGCGACGTGCTGTTCCGCATCGACCCGGCCACCTACGAGGCCGAGGTCGCCCGCGCGTCCGCCCAGGTGCAGCGCGCCGAGGCGGGCCTCAAGCAGGCAGAGAACGACAGCGGACGTGCTTCCGCGTTGTTCGATCGCAAGTTCGGCACCGAAAAGGCGCGCGACGACGCCGCGTCCGCCGTCGAGACGGCGAAAGCCGACCTTGCTGTTGCGCAGGCCCAGCTCAAGACCGCCGAGATCAATCTCAGCTACACCACGGTTCGCGCGCCGATCACCGGTGTGACGAGTCTGAAGGTGGTGCCGGAGGGCGGTCTCGTCGGCACGGGCGCGAACGACAGCCTGCTGACCCGCATCACCCAGCTCAATCCGGTCTATGTGAACTTCTCGTTCACGGACGCGGAAGCGGCCGAAATCCGCCGCCTGATCGATTCCGGACGGGTGATCATCGGCAACGATGGCCGGCTGACCGTCAAGCTCAAGCTTGCCAACGGCGAAACCTATCCGACCGAAGGCGTGGTCGATTTCACCGACCGCAATGTCGACCTGCAGACCGGCACCGTGCGGGCGCGGGCAGAGTTTGCCAATGCCGACGGCCTTCTGCTGCCCGGCCAGTTCGTGCGCGCTACCATCAGCGGCATCACGCTGAAGGATGCGGTCGTCATTCCGCAGGAAGCCGTGATGCAGGGGCCGCAGGGCACCTTCGTCTATGTCGTGGACGGCGAATCCGACGCGCAGATGAAGCCGATCGAACTCGGCCGCGAACTGGGAGACGGCTGGATCGTCCGCTCCGGGCTTGAGCCTGGCGACCGCGTGATCACCCAGGGCGTGATGAAGGTGCGCCCCGGCAGCCCCGTCACCGTCGCGACCGCGGCTTCCTCGACACCCGTTTCCTCCGTTGCCAAGGCCGACTGATGGGTTCGCGCTTCTTCATCGAACGGCCGGTCTTCGCATCGGTCATCTCGATCGTGATCGTGCTCGCGGGTCTTGCCGCGATGCGCGTTCTTCCGATTGCCCAGTATCCGGAAATCGTGCCGCCGCAGGTGGTGGTCAACGCCACCTATCCGGGTGCGAGCGCCGAGGTGGTCGCGCAGACCGTCGCCGCGCCACTGGAACAGCAGATCAACGGCGTGGACGGCATGCTCTACATGCAGTCGTCCAACTCCGCCGCGGGCACGATGACACTCACCGTCACGTTCCAGATCGGCACCGATCCGGATCAGGCGACCATCAACGTCAACAACCGCGTCCAGCGCGCGCTGTCGACGCTGCCGCAGGAAGTGCAGCGACAGGGCGTGAAGGTCGACAAGCAGGCGAGTTCGATCCTGGCGGTCATCACCATGACCTCCGAGAACCCGCAATATGATGCGATCTTCGTGTCGAACTATGCGCTGCTCAACGTCATCGACGAACTGAAGCGCGTTCCGGGCATCGGCAATGCCGCGCTGTTCGGCGCCAAGGACTACTCGATGCGCGTCTGGCTCGATCCGGACAAGCTCGCCCAGTTCGACCTGACGCCGGCCGACGTCGATGCCTCGATCCGTGAGCAGAACGCCCAGTTCGCCGCCGGCCGCTTCGGCAACCCGCCGCTCGACGAGCACCGCGCGTTCACCTACTCGGTGACGACGGAAGGCCGGCTGCCGGACGCTGCGGCGTTCGAAAACATCATCCTGCGGTCCAACGCCAACGCGGCGACGCTGCGTCTGAAGGACGTCGCGCGCGTCGAACTCGGCGCCCAGGACTACAATTTCGTCGCCACCCAGAACGGCGAGACGACGGTTCCGATCGGCATCTATCTGCAGCCGGGCGCCAACGCGCTCGCGACCGTCGAGGCGGTGCGCGCGCGGATGGGCGAACTCGCGCATCAGTTCCCGCAGGGCATCAAGTACGACATCCCCTTCGACACGACCCGCTTCGTGCAGGTTTCCATCGAGGAGGTGATCCGCACCTTCATCGAGGCGATGGTGCTCGTCGTCTGCGTCGTGTTCGTGTTCCTGCAGAACTGGCGGGCGACGCTCATTCCGCTGATCGCCGTGCCGGTGTCGATCATTGGCACCTTCGCCGGGATGCTCGTGCTCGGCTTCTCCATCAACCTTTTGACGCTGTTCGGCCTCGTGCTCGCCATCGGTATCGTCGTCGACGACGCCATCGTGGTGCTCGAGAACGTCGAACGCATCATGTCGAAGGAGAAGCTCTCGCCAAAAGCGGCGGCCATCAAGGCGATGAAGGAAGTCACGGGGCCGGTGATCGCCATCGTGCTTGTGCTGATCGCGGTGTTCGTGCCGGTCGCCTTCATGGGCGGCCTCGCGGGCGAGATGTACCGGCAGTTCGCCGTCACCATCGCGGTTTCGGTCGCGATCTCCGGCATCGTCGCGCTGACGCTGACGCCGGCGCTCTGCGCGCTGATCCTCAAGCCGGGCCATACCCGGCCGTGGCTGCCGTTCCGCCTGTTCAATCGCTTCTTCGACGCCGTCACGGTCGGCTACACCGCCGGCGTGCGCTTCTTCCTGAAGCGGGTCATCGTCGGCCTTGTTCTGGTCGTCGCTATGCTCGGCGCGACTTTCATGCTGTTCGAGCGCGTGCCGGGCGGCCTCGTGCCGGACGAGGACCAGGGCATCCTGTTCGCGGTGGCGATCCTTCCGCCGGCGGCTTCGCTCGACCGCACCGCGGCGGTGATGGATCAGGTTTCCAAGAACCTGCGTACGCACCCGGCCGTGCAGACCGTGACCAGCTTCGCGGGCTACGACCTCCTGTCGGGCGCCGCCAAGACATCGGCGGGCGTAGCGTTCATCACGCTGTCCGACTGGGCGCAGCGCCGCGATCCGTCCCTCGATGCCCGCGCCCTGCCGATGACCTTCATGGGCATGAACGCCGGCATTCAGGACGCGCTGGTGCTGTTCTTCAATCCCCCGCCGATCATGGGCATGAGCACTACCGGCGGCTTTGAGGCCTTCGTGCAGGATCGTTCGGGCGGTTCCATCGCCGACCTGCTCAAGGCGACGGACGCGCTGGTGCAGGCAGCGGCGAAGCGCCCCGAACTCGCCGGCGTGCGCTCGACCTTCAGCGCGGACGTGCCGCAATACAAGATCGAGGTGGATCGCGAGAAGGCAAAGGCGCTCGGCGTGCCGATCGGCTCGATCTTCTCGACCATGCAGGCGACCTTCGGCAGCCTTTATGTCAACGATTTCACGCTCTACGGCCGAAATTATCAGGTGACGCTGCAATCTGAATCGGGCTTCCGTTCGAAGCCTGACGACCTGAAGCAGGTCTATGTGCGCTCCGACAGCGGCAACATGATCCCGATCTCGACGCTGCTCAATGTCGAGCGCATCATCGGTCCGGACCAGATCGACCGCTTCAACGCCTTCACCGCGGCCAAGGTGATGGGCGGGCCGGCGCCGGGCTACTCGTCCGGCCAGGCGATCGAGGCGATGCGCCAGCTCGCCGCCGAGGTGTTGCCGCAGGGCTATCAGGTGGCCTGGACGGGCGAAGCCTTCCAGGAGATCCAGAGCGGCGGCAGCGGCTCGCAGGCGTTCATCTTCGGCATCATCATGGTGTTCCTGATCCTGGCCGCCCAGTACGAGCGCTGGTCGCTGCCGTTCGCCGTCATCCTCGCCGTGCCGTTCGCCTTGTTCGGCGCGCTGGTGGCGGTCTATCTCCGGGGCATCAACAACGACGTCTACTTCCAGATCGGCCTCGTCACGCTGATCGGTCTCGCGGCCAAGAACGCCATCCTGATCGTGGAGTTCGCGGTGTTGAGACGGCGAGAGGGGCTTTCGGCGGCGGAGGCTGCGCTCGATGCCGCGCGGCTGCGCTTCCGGCCGATCGTGATGACGTCGCTCGCCTTCATCCTCGGCGTGCTGCCGCTGGCGCTTTCGACCGGCGCGGGTTCGGCCAGTCGCCATTCGATCGGCACGGGCGTCGTCGGCGGCATGCTCGCGGCGACCTTCATCGCGATCTTCTTCATTCCGATGTTCTATCGGCTGATCGCCTGGAAGACGCCGAAGCCGAAGGAGGAGGTCGAGCCGCATGGCACGGCCGGCGACCACCACCCGGCCGCTGGCGAGTAGCGACCCGTTCGGGAGAGGACTGACGCAGTGCGGACATGGCGGCGGGGCGACCTGCCGCCATGTCCGTTTCCGCGGGGCATTGCGCGGAGGATCGCGCGCAAATCCGGTCGCGGATTTCGAGCGGTACCGTTAGGCTGATGCTGTCCGCGCGGGGGATTCGATCCCGCCCCGTTTCGATCCGCCCGTGCGTGCGGGACTGCCTGGAGACTGGAATGCCGGCTCGCAACGACGCCGCAAAATCTGCCGCCGAGCGGCTGCGCACCCGCAAGCCTGGGCTCGCGCGGAATTCGGCTGGGCAGGATTCGGCCGGGCATGTCGCCGCCGCACCGGATTCTCTGGACCAGGATTCGCCGGGACAGGATCTGCTTCGGTTCGCTGCCGGCCGGCGGTTCGCCACCGTGATGGCCGATCCCCCGTGGCAGTTCGTCAATCGCACCGGAAAGGTCGCGCCGGAGCATCGCCGGCTATCGCGCTATGGCACTCTCTCGCTGCCGGAGATCGCGGGGTTGCCGGTGGCGGATGTCGCGGCGCCCACGGCCCACCTCTATCTCTGGGTCCCGAATGCGCTGCTGCCGGAGGGGCTGCAGGTGCTGCAGGCGTGGGGCTTCACCTACAAGTCCAACATCGTCTGGCACAAGGTGCGCAAGGACGGCGGCAGCGACGGCCGTGGTGTCGGTTTCTATTTCCGCAATGTCACCGAACTCATCCTGTTCGGCACTCGCGGCCGCAATGCCCGCACCCTCGATCCCGGCCGGACCCAGGTGAACTATCTGGCGACGCGCAAGCGCGAGCATTCGCGCAAGCCCGACGAGCAATACGGCATCATCGAGTCGTGCTCGCCCGGTCCCTATCTGGAGATGTTCGGCAGGGGCGTTCGCAAGGGCTGGGCCACGTGGGGCAACCAGGCCGACGAGAGCTACGAGCCGACATGGGATACCTACGCCCACAACTCCGCGACCACGCGCTCGCGTGCCGACGCGGCGGAGTAGGCGGCCGCAGATCGGGTCACTGACCGCGCGTGCCCGCCGGCCGTCAGGGTTCGCACGGTGGCCGGCGAAGGGCGGCTCACGAGGCTCTCTCGGCCTCAGTAACGCCGCCCAGCGGCGGCAGCAGGTCCGTCAGGGACAATTGATCGGGATCGTCGCCGATGAGCGGGCCGTCGAAGGAGACGACGGTGGCCGGCAGGCCGATCAGGAGCAGCGGGCAGGGATTGCCGACGCCGCGCTTGACGCGGTCGTCCAGCTTCCGCCAGTGGGTCGTGGCGGCGCCATACTTGTCGGCGCAGAACACCGACGCCCAGGCATCGGCGAACGATCCACCTGATCCGGCGGCGCGACGGGCAATGTCCGCGCTCTGGCGCGGCGTTGGATTGAGGCCGAGCGCGCGAATCTGTTCGAGCGTCTCGAGTCCGTGCTCACGGGCGAAACGGCGGACCAACGCCGGCAGTTCGTCCTGCAGCGAGGCGCCGCGGGTAACGATGATACCGACGGAGATGGCGCCCTCGGCATGCAGCCGCTTGAAGTTCTCCAGATCGCGGTCGAAAAACGGATCCTTGTTGTTCCATTCGATCTCGAGCGCGACGACCCGTCCGTCCGGGAAGGTGCGGACGTGGTCGACCTCGTGGCTGATGGATTCGCGCGGGACGCCGTTGATGCGCTTCTCGATGGTGAACTTGGTCTTCACCCAGTGGCTCGCCGCCAGCGCCTCGCGCAGCCGCCGCGTGCCCTTGGCCTCGCCGCCGCCGGAGCCGACGATCTCTGCGATCGGAATCGACACAGCTGCGAGCGCAGCTTCGAGTTCCGCGAGCGCATCGGGGAAGTCCACCCCGAGAATGGCTTTGGCATGTGAGAGGAACGCGATCTGGAAACCGCGGTCGGCGAGCGATTCGAACATCGGCAGATGATAGAGCACGGGGTCGGCAGGCTGTGAAGCGCCGGCGCTGGCAGGGCGAAACGACCGGCGGCGCTGCCATTCAGACAAAAAAAAGACCGCAGCGAACGAGCGCGCGGTCTTAAGTCTAGGGAGGAAACGCCCAAAGAGGGCGTGTTCTTGATACCGCGATGCAGCATGGGGAACCAGCTAAATGTGGGCATCCCTGCCATGCATTTTGTGCGTAGCAGCAAAAATCCTATCGGAGGGCGGTTTCAAACGTATCGGAGAGCCCGGAAAGCGCCACGGCGAGCGTTGCCGGCTTCGGAAATCCGCGGCCCCGTGCCGCTTCCAACAGGAAAATCGCGGCCTGTAACGAGGGCTGTGAATTCCGTGCCGATGGCGCTTGCAGCGGTCGGCGCCCCTCGCTATAAGACCGGCGCGGCAAACACCGCGGGACGGAGTGTAGCGCAGCCTGGTAGCGCACCTCGTTCGGGACGAGGGGGTCGCAGGTTCAAATCCTGCCACTCCGACCAATATTATCAAGTGCTTGGCGCCAGTCCCGAAATGGCGCGGCAACAGGATGGCCCGACGTGGCCGTTTCCTCCGACGATCATCTCAGGATGCAGGATCCGCCTCGGCGGGTCTGCTGCGAGCGCGTTCGCCGGTTCCGGTTTGAGGCGCGCCATGGCACTCGTTCACGACCGTTCGTTCGATCCGGCCTACGGGCAGCCTGTGGCCCTTGCCGATGGCATCCGGCGCATCACGGTCCGCAATCCCGGGCCGTTCACGTTCCACGGCACCAACACCTATCTCGTCGGCGACGGTGACCTCGCCGTGATCGATCCAGGGCCGGATGATCCGGACCATATCGCCGCGATTCTCGCCGCCGCGGCCCGGGCCCGCATCACTGCGATTCTCGTCACCCACACCCATCGCGACCACTCGCCTGGCGCAGCGCGGCTCAAGGCGCTGACGGGCGCGCCGACGATCGGGGAGGGCCCGCATCGCCCGGCGCGGCCGCTCAAGGCCGGCGACGAGGCCGCGAGGCTGGATGCCTCCGGCGATCTCGCCTTCCGGCCCGATATCGTGCTCGGCGATCATGGCGTCATCGAAGGCGCCGGGTGGCGACTCACGGCCGTTGCCACGCCCGGCCATGCGGCCAATCACGTCGCGTTCGCTCTGGACGGGCCGTCCGGGGTGCTTTTTTCCGGCGACCACGTGATGGCCTGGTCGACCTCGATCGTCGCGCCGCCGGACGGCGCCATGAGCGACTACATGGCGTCGCTAGACCGGCTCGCCGCCCGCTCCGATCGACTTTACCTCCCCGGCCACGGCAACCCGGTCACCGATCCGGCCTCCTATGTCCGCGCGCTGAAGCAGCACCGGCTGGAACGCGAGCGGTCGATCCTCGACAGCATCGGCGGAGGGCGGGAGACAGCCGAGGAGATCGTCGCCTCGGTCTATGCCGGGCTCGATCCGGCGCTGAAGCCTGCGGCTGCGCTGTCCGTGCTCGCCCATGTGGAGGATCTCGCCGCACGCGGGCTCGTGCTGGCGGATGGCGGGATTGGCCTCACGTCACGGTTCCGGCCAGTGGCCTGAGAGGCAGACGCTCCCGTCTGAAGGCCGGCGAAGATCGCTGCCATCGCCATCGGCACGTAGCCTCCGCCTTCGATGCGAAGGCTTCCCTAGCTGCCATCCTGTCCCGGAGACCCGCAGGGGACGGGTGGTGCACGTCGTGCTCGCCGCCCAGCCAACCTTGGCGATCCTGCGGTGTCATAATTGATAGTAGATCCTGACGATCAGTCTTCATGGC
Organism: Pseudomonadota bacterium; assembly: GCA_023442215.1. Classification (GTDB taxonomy): domain Bacteria; phylum Pseudomonadota; class Alphaproteobacteria; order Rhizobiales; family Segnochrobactraceae; genus Pseudoxanthobacter. The sequence continues at coordinate 2,631 of JAEZMP010000421.1, read as the reverse complement.
ATAAAAACGGTCAGGCCAATCGATGTCATGGGCCGGCGCGGGGAGGTAAATGGTAAACGACCCGTGCATTCCGAGCGCATGGGGATTGTTTCAAGGCGTCATAGATCGTGATCAGCGCTGCAGTTCCGCAGCTTCGATTTTCCAATATCTTGCCGCAATCGAGGTTTCTAACGAGAAAAGGGAACTCTTTGGTCGCATCCAGCCGGATTCGACCATGGTCTTCCAAAACGGCAAGGAGGCTCCGGTGCGTTTTACCGGAGGGAGAACGAGCGATGAAACACGATCACGACAAGCCCCGACGGGCCGAGACCCAGATGAGCCAATCGCCCGCCAGCCAATCCGATCTGGCGAACAAGTATAAGCCGATCGGCATTCCGGTGCTTAACGCAGTTGACACCGTCAAGACGAAGCCCGCCGCCAAGCGCGCGGATGGACACTCCGCGATTATTGGGCGCTTCGAAAGCGATTCTCACCACTGAGACGCTTCGACTAGCCGGCTTACCAACGGCCCGGCGAATCGGGCCGTTCCAAGAGGCCTCCGCGGGAGCCCCGCGGCCTCACGGGTAGAGCCGCGCCTTCTCCCAGGCCGCGCCGGCATTCGGGCGTGTGAAGCTGATGCGGTCGTGAAGGCGAAACGGGCGGTCGTGCCAGAACTCCATGGCCACCGGCGCGATGCGGAACCCGGACCAGTGCGGCGGGCGCGGGATCGTGCCGATTCCGAACTTCGCCGTGTAGCGCGCAACCTCGGTTTCCAGTGCGAACCGGCTTTCGAGCGGCCGCGACTGCTTAGAAGCCCATGCGCCGATGCGGCTTCCGCGCGGCCGCGAAGCGAAATAGGCATCCGCCTCTGCGGCATCGACGGGCGTCACCGGCCCGCGCACGCGCACCTGACGGCGCAGGCTCTTCCAGTGAAAGCACAGCGCAGCCTTGGGATGCCCGAGGATCTCCCGGCCCTTGGCGCTTTCATAATTGGTGTAGAACACGAAGCCCCCCACGTCCGCGTGCTTCAGCAGCACCATCCGCACATCCGGCAGACCGTCATCGTCCACCGTGGCCAGCGCCATGGCGTTCGGATCGTTGGGCTCGGAGGCCGTGGCATCGGCGAGCCACTCGGCGAACAGGGCGAAAGGCTCGTCTGCGGCCGAGAAGTCACCACTCATTAACTCGGGCATGGGACGCTCGAACTCGTTGGACATGATGGCGGGTCTCAGGTGCTTGCGTTTGCCCGTACATACTCCCGGTCCTCCCGGCAGGGCCAGCACGCGATGCTGGAATCGGTGCCGGCGTGCGTCCCCGGTCGTGGCCATGTCGCCACGGGCTGGCGGTACGCTGGGCGCGTATCTCGCCTTTGCGCGCCGGTTCTCGTGTCGATTTGTCTCGCCGGCTGCACCGCCTCGCTCGGTCTGCCGCTCGGGCCCGACGGCGATCTCGATACCGCTTCCACCATCGGAACCCCGGTCGGTGCCGCCATGGCCCGCGATTCGGGGCTGACGCCGGGAGACCTGGCCTCCATCGGCAGTGCGCTCGGCCTCGGCGGCGAGGGGCCACTGATGTGGGCCAACCCGCAGAGCGGTGCCCAGGGCCGCGTGACGAACGTCGCCTCGATCTCCGATCCGGACGGCACGCCATGCCGCTCGTTCGACACCACCATCAACGCTGTCGACGGCTTGCGCGCCATGCACGGCATCGCCTGCCGCCGCGCGGACGGGGCCTGGACGGTCGACGGACTGGCGCCCGTGGGCAAGGCGGTGCAAAGCCCCGGCTCCGCGGCAACGGAGGACGAGACGTCCACGCTTTGAGGGTCATTTCGGCCGAAAATCCGTGTCGAGACGTCTGGCATTTATTCCTAGACTTCCTACATACGGCAACGGGTTTTGCCTTCGGGTGAAGCGCCGTCAGGGCCGTGATGCTGCCATCCCCCGATTTCCCGTTTCGCTGCATCCGCAGGATGCGCGGGCGTCGGGATGTCGCTTGCATCCGGACCGGGGCCGCGCAACAAACCGGGGGACAACGCGAGGATGGTATCAACGTTCCGGCCGTGCGGCGGAATGTTACGGGCGGCCGGATAGGTCGCCTCGTCGGGAGTGTTTCATGCGGGATCCGTATCAGGTTCTGGGTGTGGCGAAGGATGCGAGCGAAGGCGACATCAAGTCGGCCTATCGCAAGCACGCAAAGCGCTACCACCCGGATCGAAACAAGGACGATCCCAAGGCGCAGGAGCGCTTTTCCGAGATCAGCGCTGCCTATGAGATCGTCGGCGACAGTGAGAAGCGGGGCCAGTTCGACCGCGGCGAGATCGACGCCGACGGCAAGCCCAAGGCGCCGAATTTCGAAGGCTTCGGCTTCGACCCTCGCGGCGCATCGGGCGGATTCCGTGGCGGCAGCACCGGCGGATTCTCCGGGTTCAATTTCCGCGGCGGCGGCCGCGGGGCGCGGGAAGAAGTCGATATCGATTCGATCCTGAACGACATGCTGGGCGGTCGCGGGCGCGGCGGCGCCCGGGCGCGGACGTCCGCGGAGCCGGCCCCTGCCGGCGAGGACCTCGCCGTCACCGTTCCCGTCAGCCTCGAGGACGTCGCCGCGGGCAACAAGGTGCGTGTGACCCTGCCGACGGGCAAGACGCTCAACGTC
>JAEZMP010000375.1 GCA_023442215.1 Pseudomonadota bacterium | reverse complement strand
TCCTCATGAACCGGCCGGCCCGGGTCGCGTCAGCTTGCCGGATCCGCGTCCCGAACCACGCAGCCGAACCAGCCGAGGCCACGATAGGTCTCGTAGCCGGGCGTGCGCGCATAGCCGATGATGCGGCCCTTGTCGGCGTAGCTGCCCATGCTTTGCGTCTTGTCGACGTTCAGCGGGAAGCGGTCGCTCAGCACGCCCCGGTCCGTCGAGTCGGCCAGAATCTGGAAGTTCTGGTCGAGCAGCATCACCCGGGCGGACTTGCGCTCCTCTGCCGTGAGGCGCACCCCTTCCACCACCGTCCTTGCCTGCGGCCCCCAGTCGAAATGGATGCCGAGCACGCCGGTGATCGGCGCGTTGTGGGTGCCGTCCTTGGTGATCGGCGCCGCGTAGGTGGCGACCGGCGCGCCTTCGAGCTGCGGCACGCGCTGGATGTCGGCGACGCTGTAGCCGTCGGGACCGCCTCCGGAGAGCGCCTCGCGGAACCACGATTGTCCGGCCACGGAATGGCCGATCACGCCGGGATAGCGGCCGGGCCGGCCGTTGGCGACGACGCGGCCGCTGGAGTCGCAGATCCACAGATCCAGATAGACCGTGTAGGCGTCGAGGATGATGCCGAGTCGCTCCTGCGCGTAGCGGCAGGCATCCGGCGTCGGGCTTGCCGAACACTGCACCACCGCCGAATCCGTCGCCCACCAGCGCACGTCGCAGGTGCGCTCGTAGAGATTGCGGTCGATGATTTCAATCGCGTTCAGCGACAGGTCCGCCAGCCGTTGCCCGTTGATGAGGTCGATGATGACGCTGCCGACGCGTTCGAGCTCGGTCAGGTCGGCCTGCACCTCGCCCTGCAGCGCACCCGTGATCGCGGTCACCCGTTCCGAAACCGCCTTCACCTCGCCGGCGACGACCGAGAAGCCGCGGCCGGAATCCCCCGCGCGGGCAGCTTCGATCAGCGCATTGAGCGCCAGCAGCTTCGTCTGGCTCGCCACCGTCGCAATATCGGAAATCTTCTCCTTTGCCGTCCGGCTTATCCGTTCCGTGAGTTCAAGAATTCGCTCCGGTTGGTAGGTCACCTCAGCCATGTTCACCCCGCCTCCGATGAAGGTATTGTTTTTTTCTCCTCTCCTCCCAGTCTTTCTCTTTTTAGCACGGCGAAAAGCGGCGACGAATACGTGCCGTTCCGTCGTATGCCCGTCATGTCGCGGGCTTAGAAAGTCATCATCGGGTCATGTCCAATGATTAATTAGACATCACCAAGGCACGAAGGCCAGGAATCCGGTTTGGGGAAAGCGATCAGCGCCGTCGATTGCATACATTTCGCAGGCGCATCATATTGAATGCTATTCAATATGCCTACCTTATGCTTGCCGGGACCTAACTTCTCAGTATCTGCCCAGGTTCTCGACACTGTCAATGGTACGCTTTCGCACCTGCGAGAAATCAGCCGTCTCAGTTTGCCGCCCCGTCTCAGGGTGGGGGCGATGCGCACGGTAAACGGTTCGTAAACCCTTCCTGCACACGATTGCGCGGTGCGTCCCCTTCTGGCGCGGTCCCCGGCCGCGCTATGGTGTTTGACGCTGATTCGATGCAGCGGATGCGACGCCGCCACGGCTCGCTCCTGATCCCGACGGGAGACATGCGCGCGATGCGGTCAGGTCCGCAGATGAGGCGGCCGGGCTTCGGCCTGCATGCCTTGAGCCTGCATGGCTTGAACCTGCATGGCTTGAACCTGCGCTATTTGGCGCGACCGGGCGCCGCCGGCCTCGCGCTGGCCGGAACGCTGTCGGCCGGCGGCCGCGCCGTCGCGGCGGAGGTCGGTTCCGCGCTCGCGCCCGGCGCACTGCCCGCATTCGACCCCGGCGCGGCTCTGTCGCCCCAGACCGTGATCGCGGCTGCGACCATGGTCGGCTCGCTCGCGTTCGCGGTGACGGCGGCCGTCGCCTATGCCCGCCATCGCGCGGCATCGTCCGCCCGGCTGCGCGCGCTCGAAGGCGCGCTTCATGCTGCGACGCAACAGGGCGTCCCCGCGGCAACCGCCGTCGGGATCGACGATCAGCGGCTCGTGCTCTACCGGCCCGGTGCCGCCCCCAGCGTGCTCGGCCGTCTGCCGCTCGGTACCGGCGCGCCTGACGGCCCCGCCGCGTTCCTGGACTTTGCCGGCTGGCTCGGGCGGGAGACCGCCGACCGCCTCGAAGCCGGCGTCGTCGAGCTGCGCCGCAACCGCGGGCGGTTCGACATGACGCTCGTCACCCTCCTCGGCAGCGTCGTCGAGGTCGCCGGCCGGGCCGGACCGGACGGTGTCCTCGTGCGCTTCCGCGACGGGTCGGACGAGCGCCGGCGCCTTGACGATCTCGCCGTCCGCAACGACCGGCTCGAGGAGGAGACGGCCGCGCTGCGAACGCTGGTGGAAAGCCTGCCGCATCCGATGTGGGTGCGCGGCGGCGACGGCCGGCTGACCTGGGTCAACACCGCCTATGCCCGGGCGGTGGAAAGCGCCGATCCGGCAGCTGCGGTCGCCGCCGGTGCCGAACTGCTCGATACCCAGGGCCGCCACGCCGTCGCGACCGCCCGCGCCCATGCCGAGGGCGAGGAGGCGCGCGTCCGGCTCGCCGCCATCAGTGCCGGCGAACGGCGGATGTTCGACGTCGTGGAGATAGGCGCCGGGCGGGCGAACGGCACGGCCGGCCACGGCTCCGAGGGCGATGGCAAGGCCGGCGGGCTCGAAGGCGCCGGACGCGGGTCCGGCGGCATCGCCGTCGACGTCACCGAACTCGAACGCACCCACGGCGCTTTGAAGCGCACGCTCGACTTCCACACCCGCACCCTCGACGGCCTTGCCACCGCGGTCGCGATCTTCGGCGCCGACCGGCGCCTGACCTTCTACAACGCCGCTTACCGCTCGCTGTGGGGCCTCGATACCGCCTTCCTCGAAAGCGGGCCGGAGGATGGCGCCGTGCTCGATGCCCTGCGCGCTGCGCGGCGGCTGCCCGAGCAGGCGAATTTCCGCGCGTGGAAGACCGAGATCCAGGCGGTCTACCGCGCCGTCGAGGCCCACGAGCACTGGTGGCACCTGCCGGACGGGCAGACGCTGCGCGTCATCGCCAATCCCCATCCCCAGGGCGGCGTCACCTATATCTACGAGAACGTGACGGAGCGGCTCGATCTCGAAAGCCGCTACAACAACCTGATCCGCGTCCAGGGCGAGACCCTCGACCACCTCGCCGAGGGCGTGGTGGTGTTCGGCTCCGACGGCCGGCTGCGGCTGTGGAACCCCTCCTTCGCCTCGATCTGGGGGCTCGCGCTGTCCTCGCTCGCCGACAAGCCTCACGTCGCCGACGTCGCCCGCTCCTGCGGCCGTCTCGACCCCGGCGCGCGCGCGTGGCCGGCGATCGCCGCCGCCGTCACCGGCCTCGCCGACAGCCGCACCCGCGTCTCCGGCCGGCTCGAACGGCCGGATGGGCTCGTGGTCGACTACGCCACCGTGCCGCTGCCGGACGGCGCGACGCTCGCCACCTTCGTCAACGTCACCGATTCCGTGAAGGTCGAGCGCGCGCTGATGGAGCGCAACGAGGCGCTGGTCGAGGCGGACCGGCTGAAGGACACCTTCATCCAGCACGTTTCCTACGAGCTGCGCTCGCCGCTGACCAACGTCATCGGCTTCGCCCAGATGCTCGCCGAGGTGCGCATCGGCGACCTCAACGAAAAGCAGCGCGAATATACCGAGTACATCCAGTCGTCCGCCGCCTCGCTGCTCGCGATCATCGACCACATCCTCGATCTCGCCACCATCGATGCCGGCGTGATGGAGCTCGATCTCGGCCCCGTCGACGTTGCCCGCACCATCGAGGCGGCGGTGGAAGGCTTGCGCGACAGGCTGCGCGAGGCGAAGCTCTCGCTCGAGATCCGCGTTCCGCCGGATGTTGGCACCTTCGTCGGCGACGAGAAGCGCGTCCGGCAGGTGCTGTTCAATCTGGTGTCCAATGCCATCAGCCATTCCCGCGGCGGCGGGCGCATCGAGATCGCGTGCGCGCGGGAAGGCGAAGGCGTGCGCATCGCGGTGAAGGACACCGGCACCGGCATTCCGGCCGACCGGCTGGACCAGGTGTTCGAGCGGTTCGTCTCCGACGGCCGCGGCAATGCCGGGCTTGGGCTGTCGATCGTCAAGAGCTTCGTGGAGCTTCACGGCGGCAGCGTGCGCATCGATTCCAAGGAAGGCGTCGGCACCACGGTGATCTGCCGCTTCCCGGCCCGGCCCGATCCCGCCGCCGTCGCCCGCAGCGGCGA
>JAEZMP010000219.1 GCA_023442215.1 Pseudomonadota bacterium | reverse complement strand
CGGTCAGGAACAGGCGCATCGGCGTCGCGACGGCGGGATCGTAGACCGGCGTTCCCTCCTCGGTCTCGTCGATATAGCCGCGGCAGGCGATTTCCATCTGCACGGCGTGGACGCCGGCGGCGGGGTTGCCGAGGCTGCGGGTGATCCAGCCGCCCTTGAAGCGGCCGTTGAGGACGTGAGACACGGAGGAGCCTGCGCACGCCTCGACCACGAGGCGCTCGATCTCCGGCGCCGCGCTCAGGCCGCCATTGGTGCCGACATTGAGGATCGGCAGTTCGCCGTCGAACAGCCGCGGCACGAACGAGCGGATGGAGTGGCAGTCGTAGACGACGATGGCGGGATGCGCCTCGCGTAGGCGCGACACTTCCCGGGCAAGCGCGTCATGGTAGGGCACGAAATAGGCCTGCTTCCGCCGCTCGATCTCGCCCGCGTCCGGCTCGCGGCCGGGCCGGTAGAGCGCGCGGCCGTCGAACGTCGTGACGGGACAGAGGCCGGTGGTCGCCTGCCCGGGATAGAGCGAGGCGCCGGACGGGTCGCGGTTGACGTCGATGACGGTGCGCGAGACCGCGGTGTGGACGACGGTCGCGCCGAGACCGGCGGCGAAGTCGTAGAGCCGGTCGATCCACCAGTCGGTATCGTGAAGCGCCAGCTCGGTCGAGACGAGATCGGCTTCGATGCCGTCCGGCAGCTGCGTGCCGGTATGGGGAATGCTCACCAGCAGCGGTGCGTCGCCGCGCGTGACGGTCAGCCAGCTCAAGGTGCCTGCTCCTCGACGGGGTTGACGTGAACGGCGAACAGCACCCCGCTGCCTGCGAACGCCAGGGGGCAGGCCGCATCGCGCCCGAGTTCGACAAGGTCTCCCGCGACGAGCGTGCGGCCCGGCAGCAGCGATGCCGCGAACGCGCCCTGCACGACGAAATAGCACCGCAGCGCCGCCGGCGACACGTCCTCGAAGTTGCCGTCGTGGCGTCGGACGGAGGCGCGGGCGACGGCACCATCCGCCATCACGTTGAAATCCCGCGACGGACCGTCGACATGCGTGGCCGCGACATCGTCGTCGCCCGAGAAGGCGACGGGTTCGCCGAACGCGACCGGGACAGTGCGGCCGTTGATCGAGAGGGTGAATCCCGCGCCCTCGATCAACGTGAGGTGGCGATCGATGCCCGGCAGGGGCGAGAAGGCGCCGGGCTCCACCACGTCCGCCACCGACAGGCGGCAGAACAGCCAGCCGTCCGGCGTCTCGCGGCGCAAGAGTTCGCGTGTGACGCCGCGGCCGTTGGCCCACGGCATCACCTTCGCGTTGGCGAGCGATGACAGCCGGATGCCCACCGGAAGGGTGGTGGCGCCGGTCGCGGGATCGTTGGTGAGGACGCGTTCCAGCCGCCGCTCGGCAGCGTCTGTGCCATCGGCGACGATCACCATGCCGGCATGCTGCGAGAAGCCCATGCCGACGCCGCCGCCGTGGTGCAGCGAAACCCACGTCGCGCCGGACGCGCAGTTGAGGAGGGCGTTCAGGAGCGGCCAGTCGGACACGGCGTCCGAGCCGTCGCGCATCGCCTCGGTCTCGCGGTTGGGCGAGGCGACGGAACCGGAATCGAGGTGGTCACGGCCGATCACGATGGGCGCCTTGAGTTCGCCGCTGCGCACCATCTCGTTGAAGGCGAGGCCGAGCTTGGCGCGATCGCCGAGTCCGACCCAGCAGATGCGGGCCGGCAGGCCCTGGAAGCTGATGCGCTCCCGTGCCATGTCGAGCCAGCGATGCAGGTGGGTGTTGTCCGGCAGCAGTTCCTTCACCTTGGCGTCGGTGCGGTAGATGTCCTCCGGGTCGCCGGAGAGCGCGGCCCAGCGGAACGGGCCGATGCCGCGGCAGAACAGCGGGCGGATATAGGCCGGCACGAAGCCCGGGAAATCGAAGGCGTTGTCGACGCCCATCTCCTTCGCCATCTGGCGGATGTTGTTGCCGTAGTCGACGGTCGGCACGCCCATGGCATGGAAATCCAGCATCGCACGGACATGAACCGCCATGGATTCCTTCGCCGCGCGGGTGGTGCCGGCCGGGTCGAGGCGGGCGCGCTCGCGGTATTCATCCCATGTCCAGCCGATCGGCAGGTAGCCGTTGAGGGGATCGTGGGCCGAGGTCTGGTCGGTGACGATATCCGGCCGGACGCCACGGCGGACGAGCTCGGGCAGGATCTCGGCGGCATTGCCGAGGAGAGCGACCGATAGCGCCTGCTTCGCGGCGCAGGCGCGCTCGATCATCGCCAGCGCCTCGTCGAGATCGGCGGCCTGGACGTCGACATAGCGGGTGCGGAGGCGGAAATCGATGCCGGCCTGGCGGCATTCGATGTTGAGGGAGGCGGCGCCGGCGAAGCTCGCGGCGAGTGGCTGGGCGCCGCCCATGCCGCCGAGACCGGCGGTGAGAATCCAGCGGCCGGCAAGATCGCCGCCATAGTGCCTGCGGCCGGCTTCGGCGAAGGTCTCGTAGGTGCCCTGAACGATGCCCTGGCTGCCGATATAGATCCACGAGCCCGCGGTCATCTGGCCGTACATCATCAGCCCCTCGCGATCGAGGGCGTTGAAGTGCTCCCAGTCTGCCCAGTGCGGCACGAGGTTCGAGTTCGCGATCAGCACACGGGGGGCGTCGGCATGGGTGCGGAAGACGCCGACCGGCTTGCCGGACTGCACCAGCAGGGTCTCGTCGTCGGAAAGGGTCTTCAGGGTGGCGACGATCCTGTCGAAGCAGGCCCAGTCGCGGGCTGCGCGGCCGATGCCGCCATAGACGACGAGTTCCTTGGGGTTCTCGGCGACGTCGGGATCGAGATTGTTCATCAGCATGCGCATCGGCGCTTCGGTGAGCCAGCTTTTCGCGGAGAGCTCGCTGCCGCGCGGCGCACGGATTTCGATGTCGCGGTAACGGGTGTTGCTGGTCATCGTCGATTCCCTGACCCAATCGCCAACTTGTATAGACAGGCTAGGCAAGCGCGCGAAAGCTGTCAATCGGGTTCAGGGTTTGGTTCGGGCCGTCAACGGGCGATCTGGCGGCCCTGCAGCTTGTAGCGGCCGCCGGGAATGAGGATGCGGACCGCAGTCACCACCTGGTCGGCGCGCCATGTCTTGCGGCGCATCAGCAGGCACGGATCGGCGCGGCCGATGGAGAGAAGCCGCGCTTCCCAGGCCGCAGGCAGCACGGCCTCGATCTCCTGCTCCGCCTCGGTCCACGGCGCGACGTCGGTCAGGAAGCGGTTGGGGGTGATGGTGGTGAAATCCTGATCGATATAGGCCGGGGCGACGGCCGCGTTGACGTAGCGATCCTCAAGCTGGACCGGTATGTCGTCTTCCAGATGAACGATGACCGAGTGATAGACGGGATCGCCGATGGAAATCGCAAGAGATTCGGCGATCTCCGGTGATGCCTTCCCGCTGTCGATGCTGATGATCCGCGCCAGATGATCGTGGCCCCGCTCCGCGATCTCGTCGGCGATATTGCGCACTTCGAAGATGCTGGACTGGCCCTTGCCTTGAGCGACGAAGGTGCCGAGCCCCTGCACGCGCACCAGCTTGCCCTCGGCGGCCAGTTCCCGAAGGGCGCGATTGACGGTCATGCGGCTGACGCCGAGCTGGGCGACCAGTTCGTTCTCGGACGGAATCCGGAAGCGCGGCGGCCACTCGCCACTGACGATGCGGCTGTCGATCATGCGCTTCACGCCCTCGTAGAGAGAGGTGCCGGCGCCGCGCTCGGACGGAATGACGGGGTCTATAGTGCTCATTTTCCAGTCAGTTTCCGTGTCTGCCCGGTTTCTTGCCAAACCGTCTTGCATCGCTGCCGATTCTGAATATCATACTTGTATAGGCAACCTTATCGAGTCCGGCCGCGATGATCGAGTCTTATGCCGCCCGCCTTCATGCCGAAAGGGCCCTTCTTCCGGAAGGGTGGGCGGAGCATGTCACGATCGCCATCGCCGCGGACGGCACGATTGCCGACGTCTCCGTCGGGGGTGATGGCGCGGGGGCCGAGAAGGTCGCCGGGCCGCTCGTTCCCGCGATGCCGAACCTGCACAGCCACGCGTTCCAGCGCGCCATGGCCGGCCTCGCGGAGGTCGCCTCCGGCGGGGCGGACAGCTTCTGGTCCTGGCGGGACACGATGTACCGCCTCGTTGGTGCCATCGGGCCCGACGATGTGGAGGCGATCGCGGCCAAGCTGTTCGTCGAGCTCCTGAAGGGCGGCTTCGGCTCCATTGCCGAGTTCCACTATCTCCATCATGCCCCCGGCGGCGCGTTCTATGCCGACCGCGGCGAACTTGCCCGCCGCATTCTCTCGGCCTCGTCGCGGGCCGGCATCGGCCTGATGCTGCTGCCGGTGTTCTATGCCCATGCCGATTTCGGCGGCGTGCCGCCGAATGCCGGGCAGTCCCGCTTCGTCCATGGCGTCGACGATTATCTGCAGCTCGCGGCCTCGCTGGAGCGCGACACGGCGGAGGCCGGCGCGGGGCTAGGGCTGGCGATCCATTCGCTGCGGGCGGCGACGCCGGAGGAAATCGAGACCGTTCTCGCCGAGCGTGCCGGCAAGGGGCCGATCCACATCCACGTCGCCGAACAGCCGCGTGAGGTCGAAAGCTGCCTCGCCTGGAGCGGCCGACGCCCCGTCGAGTTCCTGTTCGATCGCTTCGCGGTCGATGCCGACTGGTGCCTCGTGCACGCCACCCACATCGACGCGGCCGAATGCGATGCCATCGCCGCTTCCGGCGCGGTCGCGGGTCTCTGCCCGGCGACCGAGGCCAATCTCGGCGACGGCCTGTTTCCGGCGACCGACTACCGCAACCGCGGCGGCGCGCTCGGCATCGGCACCGACAGCCATGTCGCGACCGGTGTCGCGGAGGAACTGCGCACGCTGGAATATGGCCAGCGGCTGCGCGACCTGCAGCGCAACCGGCTGGCGGACGGGCCGGGCCGCTCGGTCGGGCGCAGCCTGTTCGATGCGGCGACGGCAGGGGGCGCGCGGGCGCTGGGCCGGCCGGGCGCCGCCATCACCGCGGGCATGCCCGCCGACCTCGTCGTGCTCGACGGCGCCAATCCGTTCATCGCCGCTTCGCGCGGCGACGCGGTGCTCGACCGCTGGATCTTCGCGCTCGGCGACCGGGCGGTGCGCGACGTGATGGTGCGCGGTGCGTGGCAGATCCGCGAGGGGCGTCACGCCCGTGACGAAGAGATCGATCGCGCCTTCGCAGGCGTGCTCGAACGGCTGGCTTCCATCTGAGGAGTTATCGGCCGCCCGGTAAACGGCCCCGGCCCGCGCCGGGGATGGAACGAGTGACGAGAGCGAGGCCATCGCTCCGAGAGCGCCTCCAAGGCGCTCACGCATAAACCGCAAACGACGGACCAGACAGAAGGGGACCTGAAGATGACCAACCGCCGGCATTTCCTCAACGCCATCGCAGCCATCGGCCTCGGCGTGCTCGCCCTTCCGGGTGTTGCTGCCGCGAAGGAGTGGAAGACCGTCACCATCGCGCTCGAGGGCGCCTACGCGCCGTGGAACCTGACCAATCCCGACGGCAGCCTCGACGGCTTCGAGCCGGAGCTGGCCAAATATCTCTGCGCCCACGCCAAGCTCGACTGCAAGCTGATCCCGCAGGACTGGGACGGCATGATCGCTGCGCTCAATGCCGGCAAGTTCGACGTCATCATGGACGCGCTGTCGATCACCGACGAGCGCAAGCAGGTGATCGACTTCTCGATCCCCTACGCCGCGACCCACGCAGCCTTCGCCGCCACCAAGGACAGCGCCTTCGCCAA